>NZ_JBHIQH010000072.1:0-4088 GCF_042196485.1 Bartonella sp. AD24XZML
CTGCTCGGCTGCCAACATTTCCCTCTGATAATAAGCGCCTTGAACTGCTGTAAGATAAGCCCCCTCCCATATATGCTTATAGGTCTCGGGACGGTTTCTCAGATCATCAAGCCGCGCTTCATTCAAGATCTTGGGAAACTTCGGGTTGTCTGACCAATTGATCTCTACACGCTTGATTGCCGCATTATCTGAAAAGCGAAACCGCCTTTCAACCGGTGCATTGTCTCGCAACGGGTTCCATGTCACCCATAACTCTGCTCTCCACCCCTCACCTTCTTCACGCAACGTTGGAATAAGCGTCTGCCAAGCGGTCTCTGTTACGGGCTCTGCCTCATCAACCCAACAAAGCAAGATACGCCCCATCGATTTAATGCTCGCAATATTACGGTCTAGTCCAGAAAACTGAAAGGCTATACGACCATCATTTGACTTAATAGAAGCCTCTCCAACCTTGTAATAGTCCTTTAAAAAGTCATGGGCTTCAATGGCGCGCTTAATTTCCTCCAATGAACTTTCTGCTAGCGAGTTTTGAAACTGACGTGCACAAAGTATAGTGCCTGATATCCCTCTCCTACCAAATTGATAGCCTTTTAAAGCAGCCATCAAGGCAAATGATCTTGTCTTTCCAGACCCTCTTCCTCCCCAAGCAGCACGCACCAAAGCCTTACCTGTAAAAATCGGTATAAGCTTTGGAACAATATTAATCTGTCGTGTCGTCATTGACCAAAGGCGCGATTTCTACACGCGTTATCATCTTAATGGCGCCCCCATCTTCCCCTGTCACTTGAAGAGGCAAAATCTTTCCCAACAATGACAGATAAGCAGCGGGGCATTTGATTGCCTGTTTTTCTAGATAAGAGATCAAACCATCATCACCATATTTCTTACCAGCGCGCTCAGCTGCCTTAAGCACTGCTTCTTTCAAAATACGTGTCGTTTTATTTGGCACACCTTTTACTCGCCCTTGACCTGCCTTTGGGGGCGTTTTTTTTGCAAGTTTTTCAGTGGTTTTCATGTGTGTTTCTTTTTGTAAACAAGACAATAAAAAAACCCCGCAAAAGCAGGGCTCTGAACAATCATATAAACTTATAAGAAAGGTTATACCTTTACCGTAATTCTAGACGCAATTCGACTAGTACAGCAACGCCATAAAACACTATTTTTCATATCCTGTCAACAAAAAAATCATTATATTGTGTATTTTTTATTTTTTCACCTAAATCTAGTGTCTTTAACAACCAACCACTCACAATTGTATCTTCTAAACGAATCAATTATACGGAAGCACAAAGTTATTGATTAGCAAAAAGCGGGGGAAATTAATGTTATTTTTCAAAAAAGCAGTTTTATGTAGAATTAAAAAGACATTTACACTAATTTTGTTTTTACCGTTCTTTGCTATAATTAGTCTTATGATACTTGCTTTTAATCCCTTCGGATTAGACAATCAACAACAAGATAAATTAGTCGTACCAATATTTGTAGCATTTGTATCGTATCTTTTGATACTAAGTGCATGTGCAAGAGAAAAAAAGCTAAGTTTAAAAGATGAAAATATTGACAGCGCATTTTATGAGCTCTTGTCCCTCCAATTCCAAACAGGATGCTATACAGCTATGGCAGCAGCCTTTGTATTTTATCCTGTATTAGGAATAACATTTTTAGGAGTGTTAATTTTTATTGCTATAATACAAAATTTAGATGAAATTGTAGGGATCGTAGCGATTATAGCATTGATATTAATTTGTCTTATAGCGTTTATAGCGTTGATCAAATTTATTTGGAAAATTGTCTAACGATCAAAATATTGACTAAGCATTTTTCCTTAATCTTTAAACTCCAACCATAAAAGAAATAATGAATTATTTATCAGCAAAAAAAATAAGTTACTTATTAGTCGTAATGATCAGTGTGCTTTTTCTTTCTAATTATGCCAAAAGTGAACAGATTTTTACTCATTATCAGTCTTCTAATACTGATGAAAATTTACATGAAAAAATTAAAGTTGTGCAAAAGGAATACGTAGTAGCACAGCACCCAAAAAAGATTTTATCAGATAGTGGAATTAATCAATATAACATTTCGTTTTCCACTGTTTCTGATTATGAAAAACCTCAACGACGTATAACATTTGATGATTTCTTCATTATAATAGGAATATTCATATTTATTAGTATAATGTCCATCATCATTAACTTACTTTGGCGCTTTAAATTGAAAATTCCTGCTTATTTCTTTTTATTAACAACTGCTCTAATTAGTTGCGCGGTATTACTCCTTTTAATCCTTGATTAAGAATCAAAATATTTTATAAAAGATTTGCCTTAGCCTTTATATATGCTTTTTCTATGTCCAATAGCCAAAACTAATACGACAAGCTCCTTATCATAGAGTTCACAAAGTATCCTGTAATCTCCTACACGATATCTCCATAAACCTGATAATTGTCCTTTTAAGGGTTTACCTATTACACGCACATCTTCAAGAAGAGCAACATGTTGATCTAAAAAATCAACAATCCTCCGTGCTTCTTTTTTATCGCATTTTTTTAAAAAACTAAGAGCTTTTTTTTCATATCTAATCGTCCAAGCCAAGCTCTTTCCTCACCTCTTCAGAGCTATAAAAAGTACCCTCTCCCCTTCGAACGCGCTCTCTTACTTGTGAAGCTAAATAATAATCCTCTGCTTCCTCTATTCCACGTTCAATAATCTCACGCAAATAAAAAGACTTTGTACGTCCTGTCTTAGCAGCTAAATTATTCAAACGTGTTTCGAGATCACTTGGCAATCGAATAGATATCGTCATAACACAATCCTCATATTTGTATTCACTGTAATACAAATACAACGAATTGTACAGAAAAACGTTTCGCGTCATAGCGAAAGAAACAACATACAACATTTACCATTTAGTTTTTCTGTCAAAATATTTATGAAGCGCGTTAAGAGCGACCCGCAATGAATTCACAAGATGTGGTAATGTTTGGTCTTCGACAACAATATATTGTATTGCTGCATAAAGATTATACTGTCTATAGAGATGTTGTGTTTCTTTTATCGCCTCTTGCATATTAGAAAACTGTCCTGTTGCAAATTCGACCCATTTTTCTCTTGCTTTGTCATCAGAAGATGATGGTATTTCGTCATAAACAGCGCTTGGTAAACCTTTTGCACACAAATAGTCATTTTTCACTTCAAGATATTTTTGCGCAGCATCATACTGATCTTGAGTAAGCACACCTTGCAAACATAGCCGCCCAACATAAGACCCAGCAAGCGGATTTTTAGCCTCTTCAATCGTCAAACCAAAGCGTTTAGCACGCATTTCAATCGCCAATTGATTAACAGGATCTTGACGTACTTTCACTTGTGAAATATAAGCATCTCTCTTTTTCATACATCCCCTAATCTGTGGGAGCCCACATGTTTCTCTTTGCTCTATTTTTTAATCAAAATGGCATGCTATCATTAAGAGATGCGCTATAATCTTTAGCACCTGAAGCGATAGCATAATTTTGAGAAGTAACGGAAGAAGGGGTAGACTGCTCTTTCTTTGCATCAAGCAAATACAACTCGCCTTTGAATTGCGGTAAAACAATCTCTGTTGTGTAACGGTCAATACCATTTTTATCTTGCCATTTGCGTGTTTGTAATTTTCCTTCTACGTAAACTTTTGAACCTTTTTTTAGATACTGAAGCGCTATTTTTGCCAAATGTGGATTAAAAATCACCACGGAGTGCCATTCTGTTTTCTCTACTTTTTGATGAGTATTTTTATCCGTATAGCTCTCAGAAGTCGCTATACGAAAATTGACTACTTCTGTTCCAGAATTCATTGTCTTGCTTTCGGGATCAGCACCTAAACGCCCGATTAATGTCACTTTATTTAGCATGTTTTTTCTTACCTTAAACTTGTACTTTAATACATAGAAAATCTTATCATGATTTGCTTATTTTTTCAATTATTTCAAAATGATATTATTGTTTTTTAACATATAAAATTATGTCTTAAAGCGCTCTTTGATAAATAATCAATTGACATAAATGCATGGTGTATAGTACCAAGTATCAAGAGGGTATATATGGCAA
>NZ_JBHIQH010000073.1:0-1183 GCF_042196485.1 Bartonella sp. AD24XZML
TCCCATTGTTTGATAAGCTCTAATCCTTCTTTCGATATCTTTCTCATCTGACGCTCCATAAAAAAAGCCCCACAAAAGTGGAGCTGGATAAAAATGTTTTCTTATGATCTCTATTGGCTATGCTCTTTGATCAGCTGCTCGACTTCTTCAACACGAAAGCCAAGTTGAAAGAGCGGCGCATAGTCGCTTTCCTGTAATTCATACTGACAACGCTTTTCTACAAAATCACCATTTAAATCAAACGGCATGGTTGTTGTTAGACAAACCTTATGCGTGTCATCTTCAATCCCCTCTTCTCCCTCTCCAAGCTCTTTGACAAAAACCCAATAAAAACGTGTTGCTAAAAGCATCTCTAGCCTTCTTACCGTTTCAACTTTGTCAAAAGAAAGCATGTTCAGATAATCTTGCTTGCTATTTAAATGTTCTGGATAATCTATCATCTACCCCTCCTCACAAATCACGGGAATGGCTACACCCACGCGCACATAATTGTTCATTACCTCTAGAAGAAGATACCGTGGAGCGTGCAAAACATCCGCTATCTACACCATGACTCCACCCTCCTCCTCCTGATAACCATCTCATTTCTAACCTAGCCTGCCCCCTATTCGTTATTTGCATAGGAAACGTTCCTGCTAAAAACTGCCAAACATAACCGCAACCTTCCTCACAACCGATATGCGAGATCATACGACGATTTGCTGTATCAACGTGACCTCCTGAAGTCTTAGGAGAGGGGGGAGACTTACCTTTAATACTTGTTTTGTCATTACTTCCATACATGGTTGAAGCAAATTCCACATCACTCAGTAAGGATTTCTTGACACGCATCATATCCGTTACATGATCTGTATAGGTACGACCTGTTGTGATCGGAACACCATATGCCGAGCGCGTATTTTCACCGGTGCCTGACTGAAGATAAATATCAACCCAAAGATCTGTAGAGGGGTCATAAACCATACCTTCTGGTGAACTATGCGGACGGTGATTTAAACACCAAACTGAATTGGGTAAAATATCCCCTGCTCTATAACCAGACAATGGATGACCAGAAATCGTACCAACATCCGCACAAAGCGTATGAACACCTCCTATCTTGCGCGAATTATTGACGCTGTAACCGTTTGGATACGTAGAGTTTTCTGATACAACAATTTTATGAGAATCTCCCTCCGGTACC
>NZ_JBHIQH010000074.1:0-73802 GCF_042196485.1 Bartonella sp. AD24XZML
CTTCGTTTTGCTATTCGTGAAGGTGGTCGTACTGTTGGTGCCGGTATCGTCTCTAAGATCATTGAATAAATAATGCTTGTTAAAGGGGTGTTAAAAGTGTTTTAGTTTTGAGAGTTAGGGGTATAGCTCAGTTGGTAGAGCGGCGGTCTCCAAAACCGCAGGTCGCAGGTTCAAGTCCTGCTGCCCCTGCCAAAGGGAGATTTTACATATAAGGGAGTGGATTTTGCTGCCTTTTTTGCTTTTTTTGATATGGGGCTTGTTTTTTTGTGTGTGAAACGGTATTGAATAGAAAGTAAGGAAATTGCATAAGTGTGAAAATTGGCTTTTGCATTTTTTCCTGTTTATTTTGTTCTATAAAGCACAATAGGACTATAAAGCACAATAGGACTAGAGAGAGTATAGTGTGACGATGGCATCTAAAACCAATCCGATTACCTTTTTGAAGCAGGTTTATGCAGAAACAATTAAAGTGAAATGGCCTACACGTCGTGAGACGGTTATTTCTACTATTATGGTTTTGTTGGTAACTGCATTGGCTTCAGCTTTCTTTTTTATTGTGGATCAGGTTATGCATTTTGGTGTTTGGCGGGTTATTGATCTTCTGAAATATCTTTTTAGTTGAGAATGTAAGGAAGTGTGACTGTGGCAGCTCGTTGGTATATTGTTCAGGCATATTCAAATTTTGAAAAGAAAGTAGCGGAAGCTATTGATAAGGAGGCAAAGCAAAAGGGACTTGATCATCTTTTTGAAAGGATTTTTGTTCCAACAGAGCGTGTTGTAGAGGTTCGTCGTGGACGCAAAGTTGATACTGAGCGAAAATTTTTTCCTGGTTATGTTCTTGTTCGTGCTGAGTTAACAGATGAAGTTTATCATCTTATTAAGAATACGCCTAAAGTGACAGGTTTTTTAGGATCGGATGCGCGTCCTGTTCCTATTTCTGATCGAGAGGTTGAGCAAATTCTCAAACAAGTTCAGGAAAGGGTTGAGTCTCCAAAGTCCTCTGTATTGTTTGAGGTTGGAGAGCAAGTTCGCGTTGCTGATGGACCTTTTGTTTCGTTTAATGGAATTGTTCAAGAGGTTGAAGAAGAGCGCTCTCGTCTTAAGGTTGAAGTGCTTATTTTTGGGCGTCCTACGCCTGTTGATTTGGAATTTGGTCAGGTTGAAAAACTCTGATTAAACTTAGAGTAATTTTAATTACTTTAAGGAAGGAGTGGGAGGTGATTTATAGCTTTTGTCGGCTTAATGATCCGAACCACGTGACTGCAAGCGGGTAACAGGCAAGATGAATTGTCAGTATACCAGTGAAATTAAAGGCAGATTGTTATGGCAAAAAAAAGTATAGGTCAGCTTAAGTTGCAGGTTCCTGCGGGAGCTGCTACTCCATCTCCACCGATTGGTCCAGCTCTTGGGCAGCGTGGTATTAATATCATGGAATTTTGTAAGGCGTTTAATGCTGCGACACAAGAAATGGAAAAGGGGGCACCGATTCCAGTTGTTATTACGTATTACCAAGATAAATCTTTCACATTTTCTCTCAAGACGCCTCCTGTATCATTCTTTTTAAAGAAGGAAGCAAACCTGAAATCTGGCTCAAAAGAGCCTGGTAAAGTGTCTGTAGGAAGCATTTCTCGCGATAAAATTCGTTCGATTGCGGAATCAAAGATGAAAGATCTTAATGCGAATGACATTGAGGCAGCAATGCGTATGGTTGAAGGTTCTGCTCGCTCGATGGGCTTGGAAGTGGTGGGCTAATATTATGGCAAAAGTAGCAAAAAGAATAAAAAATATCCGAAAAGATATTGATTTTAATGAACTTTACGCTTTAAAAGATGCCGTTTCAATGGTTAAGGAGCGTGCTATTGCTAAGTTTGATGAAACAATCGAAATTTCAATGAACTTGGGTGTTGATCCTCGTCATGCTGATCAAATGGTTCGAGGCGTTGCTCATTTGCCTAATGGAACAGGTAGAAATATTCGTGTTGCCGTTTTTGCTCGTGGGGATAAGGCTGAGGAAGCTAAGGCGGCAGGAGCTGATATTGTGGGTGCCGAAGATTTATTTGAAAGCGTTAATAGAGGGACTATAGATTTTGATCGTTGTATTGCAACGCCAGACATGATGCCTCTTGTTGGTCGTCTTGGTAAGATTCTTGGTCCACGGAGTTTGATGCCGAATCCGAAAGTTGGTACTGTAACACTTGATGTCGCCGGTGCTGTCAAAGCTTCTAAAGGTGGTGCTGTTGAGTTTCGTGTGGAAAAAGCTGGTATTGTGCATGCTGGTATTGGTAAGGCTTCTTTTGGTGTTGAAAAAATCGTAGAAAATATAAAAGCCTTTGCAAGTGCAGTTATTAAAGCCAAACCGCAAGGTGCAAAAGGTGAGTATATTAGGCGCGTTGCTGTTTCGTCGACTATGGGAATTGGTGTTAAAGTTGATCCAGCAACGGTTCGTTCAGAGCTAGTATAAGCTGATTTATAATTTTGTTTTGGGGTATGGGAATATCAAAATTGTATTTAAAATGCTGATTTTGATCAGCTCGCTATCTAAGCTTTATAGGGCTTAGGTTGTACCGGGAGAAATTCCGGAATATCCTGTCCGAGATTGTAGGTGATGCTTTTAAGTATCTTAATCAAAAAAACCTGCATGAGACTGGGGTAAAAACTGAGAGTTAAAAGACTTAAAGGGTTTGAGCCAAGGTTGCCTTTGAACGCTGTGCGTGAAAAAGGGGACAGGATCCTCATCGGTGACATGAAGTATTTTATGTTATCAAAGGTAACCAACAGATTTGTTTTAAGCAAATCTGTTAAATGGAGAGAGACAGTGAATAGAGCGGAAAAACGCGAATTTGTTACATGGCTTAACGAGGCTTTTCGGAAGTCTGGTTCTGTTGTTGTTGCACATTATTCCGGTCTGACAGTTTCACAGATGAATGATCTGCGTTCGAAAATGGGTGAAGCTGGCGGTGCCGTTAAGGTCGCCAAAAACCGTCTTGCTAAAATCGCTCTTCAGGGCACGGAATCTGAATCGATAGTGGGTTTGTTTACTGGACAAACACTTATTGCTTATTCAGAAGATCCAATCACAGCACCGAAAGTTGCTGTTGATTTTGCGAAAAGCAATGACAAATTTGTCATACTTGGCGGTTCAATGGGTGCAACAAGTTTAACTGTAGATGCTGTGAAGTCATTGGCTTCATTGCCTTCATTAAACGAGTTGCGTGCAAAGCTTGTGGGTATGATTTCTACCCCTGCGACCCGTATTGCACAGGTTGTTAATGCCCCTGCTGGTCAGGTTGCACGTGTCATTGGAGCATATGCTCAGGAGGATAAGGCGGCTTAAGGCTGTTTGTATTCACGTTTATGGAAGAGCTTTAATGCTTTTCTGTTTTTTTGAATAAGATTTAATAATGGTTCAAATCTTTTAATTGAAGGAATTTTAAAATGGCTGATCTAGAGAAGATCGTAGAAGACCTTTCTAATCTAACCCTTTTGGAAGCCGCTGAGCTTTCTAAGTTACTTGAAGAAAAGTGGGGAGTTTCGGCTGCTGCTCCTGTAGCTGTCGCTGCTGTTGCTGGTGCTGCTGCTCCAGCTGCTGAAGAAAAAACAGAATTTGATGTTATTCTTGTTGAAGGTGGCGCACAAAAAATTAATGTTATTAAGGAAGTTCGTGCTCTTACTGGACTTGGTCTTAAAGAAGCTAAAGATCTGGTTGAAGGTGCACCTAAGCCTATTAAAGAGGCTGCTTCTAAAGAAGAAGCAGAAAAAATTAAATCTCAACTTGAAGCTGCCGGTGCTAAGGTGGAACTTAAGTAAATTTAATTTTATCGGCGGGCATTTATGTTCGCCGATTTTCTTTCTCTTAATAAAAAGAGGGAAAATAATGAGTAAAAAACCTTTTCCCAATGGTTTCGTAACAGGAATGGGATAGGTTTGGATTACTTACCCCTTCATCATAGAGTCAAAGAGATAAATGGCTTATGTTGGTGGGGAAAGTTAATGATGCTCATTATTGAGTGTCAAGTGAACTGGTCTGCATATGCAGGTTAATGGTATAAGGCTTTCAAGGTTGGTCTACCTTGAAGAGTAAAGATCAAGGAGCGACGATGGCTCAGACTCACGCAATGATGTCTCAATTCAATGGTCGTAAGCGCGTACGGAAATTTTTTGGTAAGATTCCTGAAGTAGCAGAAATGCCGAATCTTATTGAAGTTCAAAAAGCCTCATACGATCAATTTCTCATGGTTGAGGAACCGAAAGGTGGACGACCAGATGAAGGTTTGCAAGCTGTTTTTAAATCGGTTTTTCCTATTTCAGATTTTTCCGGTACAGCTATGCTTGAGTTTGTAGGTTATGAATTTGATTTACCAAAATTTGATGTTGAAGAGTGCCGTCAACGTGATTTAACTTATGCTGCCCCATTAAAGGTCATATTGCGTTTGATTGTTTTTGATGTTGATGAGGATACTGGCTCCAAAGATATCAAAGACATTAAAGAGCAAGGCGTTTATATGGGCGATATGCCTTTAATGACGACGAATGGTACCTTTATTGTTAATGGTACGGAGCGTGTTATTGTTTCTCAGATGCATCGTTCTCCTGGTGTCTTTTTTGACCATGATAAAGGAAAGTCCCATTCATCAGGAAAGCTTCTTTTTGCTGCTCGTGTTATTCCGTATCGAGGTTCTTGGCTTGATATTGAGTTTGATGCTAAGGACATCATTTATGCGCGTATTGATCGACGGCGCAAGATTCCTGTTACTAGTCTTTTGATGGCATTAGGTATGGATGCGTCGGATATTTTATCGACGTTTTATGATAAAGTGACTTATGAGCGTGATGGAGAAGGATGGCGAGTTCCATATTCTGTGGATCGCTTTAAAGGAATGAAGCTCATTTCTGACCTTATAGATGCAGATAGTGGTGAAGTCGTTGCGGAGGCTGGTAAAAAATTAACAGTTCGTACTGCGAAGTCTTTGGTAGAAAAAGGACTTAAAGCGGTTAAAGTTAGTGAAGATGATTTATTAGGTTGTTATCTAGCCGAAGATATCGTCAATTACGAAACAGGTGAAATCTACCTTGAAGCTGGTGATGAAATTGACGAAAAAGTATTAAAAATTCTGCTCGATGTTAGTGCTGATCAAGTCAATATTCTTGATATTGATCACATGAATATTGGCGCTTACATCCGCAATACTTTGAAGGTGGATAAAAATGAAAGTCGGCAGGATGCGTTATTTGATATTTACCGGGTGATGCGTCCAGGTGAACCTCCAACAATCGATACAGCAGAAGCAATGTTTCATTCATTGTTTTTTGATCCAGAGCGTTATGATCTTTCAGCTGTCGGGCGTGTTAAGATGAATTTACGTATGGATCTTGATTGTCCAGACACAGTTCGCATTTTACGCCAAGAGGATATTCTTGCTGTTGTTAAGATGTTGGTCGAATTGCGTGATGGACGTGGTGAAATTGATGATATTGATAATCTTGGCAACCGTCGCGTTCGTTCCGTCGGGGAGTTGATGGAAAATCAATATCGCATTGGTCTTCTTCGTATGGAGCGTGCGATAAAAGAGCGTATGTCATCGGTTGAAATTGATACAGTTATGCCACAGGATTTGATCAATGCAAAGCCTGCGGCAGCAGCGGTCCGTGAATTTTTTGGGTCTTCACAATTGTCTCAGTTTATGGATCAAACCAATCCATTGTCAGAAATTACCCATAAGCGTCGTCTTTCTGCTCTTGGTCCAGGTGGTTTGACTCGTGAACGTGCGGGTTTTGAAGTCCGTGACGTACATCCTACGCATTATGGTCGTATTTGTCCGATTGAAACACCAGAAGGCCCCAATATTGGTCTGATTAACTCCTTAGCAACATTTGCGCGAGTTAACAAATATGGCTTTATTGAAAGCCCATATCGAAAAATTATTGATGGGAAAGTCACAAAAGAAGTTATTTATCTTTCAGCGATGGAAGAAGCAAAGCATTATGTCGCTCAGGCTAATTCTTCATTAGATAACGAAGGTCGTTTTATAGAAGAATTTGTTGTTTGCCGTCATGCTGGTGAAGTTTTAATGGCGCCGCGTGATCATGTTGATTTGATGGATGTTTCACCAAAACAGTTGGTTTCAGTTGCAGCAGCGCTTATTCCTTTTTTGGAAAATGATGATGCGAATCGTGCGCTTATGGGATCGAACATGCAGCGTCAAGCAGTTCCTCTTGTACGCGCTGAAGCGCCATTTGTTGGGACGGGAATGGAATCTATTGTTGCGCGCGATTCAGGAGCTGCTGTGAGTGCAAAACGTAGTGGTGTTGTTGATCAAGTCGATGCTACCCGTATTGTTATCCGTGCAACAGAAGATTTAGATCCTTCAAAATCAGGCGTTGATATTTACCGCTTACAGAAATTTCAGCGTTCTAATCAGTCCACTTGTATTAATCAGCGTCCTCTTGTACATGTCGGTGATAGGGTAGAGAAAGGTGATATCATTGCAGATGGTCCATCCACGGATCTTGGTGATTTGGCTCTTGGGCGGAATGTTCTCGTAGCCTTTATGCCTTGGAATGGATACAATTATGAAGATTCTATTTTGTTATCCGAGCGCATTGTTGCTGATGATGTGTTTACTTCAATTCATATTGAGGAATTTGAAGTTGCGGCACGCGATACAAAACTTGGACCTGAGGAAATTACGCGCGACATTCCTAATGTTGCGGAAGAAGCGTTAAGAAATCTTGATGAAGCTGGCATTATTTATATTGGTGCTGAAGTTCAACCAGGTGATATTTTAGTTGGAAAGATTACCCCGAAAGGTGAAAGTCCCATGACGCCGGAAGAAAAGCTTCTGCGTGCAATTTTTGGGGAAAAGGCATCCGATGTTCGTGATACTTCTATGCGTATGCCTCCTGGGACTTTTGGTACTGTTGTTGAGGTTCGCGTTTTTAATCGCCATGGTGTGGAAAAAGATGAACGTGCGATGGCAATTGAGCGTGAAGAAATTGAGCGTTTAGCAAAAGACCGTGATGATGAACAGTCTATTCTTGATCGCAATGTTTATGCGCGCCTCACCGATATGTTGACAGGTAAAGTTGCTGTAGAAGGTCCGAGAGGCTTCTCGGGTAGTAAAAAGCTTGATAGTACAGTAATGGGGCATTATCCACGATCCCAGTGGTGGCAATTTGCTGTTGAGGATGAAAAGCTTCAAAATGAAATTGAAGCTTTGCGCAAGCAATATGATGAATCAAAAGAAGCATTACAACGTCGCTTTATGGATAAGGTTGAAAAGGTCCAAAGAGGTGATGAAATGCCTCCTGGTGTCATGAAAATGGTGAAGGTTTTTGTGGCTGTGAAGCGCAAAATCCAACCAGGTGACAAGATGGCGGGACGTCACGGGAATAAGGGTGTTGTTTCACGTATTCTTCCCGTAGAAGATATGCCATTTCTTGAAGATGGGACCCATGCTGATATCGTCTTGAATCCGCTTGGTGTGCCTAGTCGTATGAATGTTGGACAAATTCTTGAAACGCATCTTGGTTGGGCATGTGCGGGGATGGGCAAGAAGATTGGTGCTTTGTTAGAGTTATACCAAGAGACTGGGGATATATTGCCGTTACGTCAGCGTATTGAAAATCTTATGCCTGATGATAATCATAATGAACCAGTTCGTCAGTATGATAATGAAAGCCTTTACAAATTGGCATTGCAGATGAAGAAAGGGATTTCAATTGCAACGCCTGTTTTTGATGGAGCACATGAGTCTGATATTAACATGATGCTGGAAGACGCAGGCTTAGATAGTTCAGGGCAGGTTACGCTTTATGATGGTCGTACTGGGGAGCCCTTTGATCGTCCAGTAACGGTGGGATATATTTACATGTTGAAATTGCATCACCTTGTTGATGATAAGATTCATGCACGTTCTATTGGTCCCTATTCACTTGTTACGCAGCAGCCATTAGGAGGTAAGGCACAATTTGGTGGGCAGCGTTTTGGTGAAATGGAGGTTTGGGCACTTGAAGCGTATGGTGCTGCATACACTTTGCAGGAGATGCTAACGGTAAAATCAGATGATGTGGCTGGTCGAACAAAAGTCTATGAGGCAATTGTGCGTGGTGATGATACATTTGAGGCAGGTATACCCGAAAGCTTTAATGTGTTGGTAAAAGAAATGCGCTCACTTGCTCTTAATGTGGAGCTTGATGATGCGCGTGAACTTATTGCACAGCGGGCATTGTCTGATACGGCAGAATAATAATTCAAGGAGCGCACTAGAAAAAGGCTGCGCTTTTATTGCTTTAAGAGGCTCAATAACCTTATTAAGGCTATACAGGTCGTTTTTAAAAGTAAATGTATTTTAAAGAAGATCTGTTATAAAATAAATGAGATATTACAACAGGTTCTAAGAATCTTTGAAGGAGAACAGCATGAACCACGAGGTCATGAATCTTTTCAATCCTCAAGCGCCAGCGCAGACATTTGACTCTATTCGTATTTCTATTGCGAGTCCTGAGAAAATTTTGTCCTGGTCGTATGGTGAGATTAAGAAGCCTGAGACTATTAATTATCGGACTTTTAAACCAGAACGTGATGGTCTTTTTTGTGCACGTATATTTGGCCCTATTAAGGACTATGAATGTCTATGTGGCAAATATAAACGCATGAAGTATAAGGGCATTATTTGTGAAAAATGTGGTGTAGAGGTTACTCTTTCCCGCGTACGTCGTGAGCGTATGGGGCATATTGAACTTGCGGCACCCGTTGCGCATATATGGTTTCTTAAATCATTACCAGGTCGTATTTCTACACTTTTAGATTTAACTTTAAAAGATATTGAACGGGTTCTTTATTTTGAGAATTATATTGTAACCGAACCAGGGTTAACATCTCTTAAGCTCCATCAGCTTCTTTCTGAAGAAGAATATATGCTTGCTATTGATGAATTTGGAGAAGATCAGTTTACAGCTATGATTGGCGCTGAAGCTATTTACGAGCTTTTAGCTAGTATGGAGTTAGATAAAATCGCTAATGATTTGCGTCTTGAATTAGCTGAAACAACTTCAGAGTTAAAGCAGAAAAAATTGATTAAACGACTTAAAATCGTTGAAAATTTTCTTGAATCTGGAAATAAGCCAGAGTGGATGATTATGAAAACAATTCCGGTTATTCCACCGGATTTGCGTCCATTGGTTCCGCTTGATGGTGGGCGTTTTGCGACATCAGATCTGAATGATCTTTATCGGCGTGTTATTAATCGTAATAACCGCTTGAAACGGCTGATTGAATTGCGTGCTCCTGGAATTATCGTACGCAATGAAAAGCGTATGGTACAAGAAGCTGTTGATGCATTGTTTGATAATGGACGGCGTGGGCGTGTGATTACTGGAGCCAATAAACGTCCTCTTAAGTCTTTATCAGATATGTTGAAGGGCAAGCAAGGACGTTTTCGTCAGAACTTACTTGGGAAGCGTGTTGATTACTCGGGGCGTTCTGTTATCGTGACGGGTCCTGAATTAAAATTGCATCAATGTGGTCTTCCCAAAAAAATGGCTCTTGAATTATTTAAGCCTTTTATTTATGCGCGGCTTGATGCAAAAGGCTATTCATCAACGGTAAAGCAGGCAAAGAAGATTGTTGAAAAAGAACATCCAGAAGTTTGGGATATCTTGGATGAGGTTATTCGTGAACACCCTGTTTTACTCAACCGTGCACCAACATTGCACCGTTTGGGGATTCAGGCTTTTGAACCTATCTTAATTGAAGGCAAAGCTATTCAACTTCATCCACTGGTGTGTACTGCTTTTAATGCAGATTTTGATGGTGATCAGATGGCGGTTCACGTGCCGCTTTCTCTTGAAGCACAGCTTGAAGCCCGTGTTTTGATGATGTCCACCAATAATATTCTTCATCCGGCCAATGGTGCTCCCATTATTGTTCCCTCACAGGATATGGTTCTTGGTCTTTATTATCTTTCAATTGTTTCTGAAAAAGAACCAGGTGAAGGAATGGCCTTTTCTGATATAGGTGAGCTTCATTATGCCTTGGAAAATAAGGTTATAACGCTTCATACGAAGATTAAAGGCCGTGTTAAGAATATGGGGAAGGATGGAAAAGAAGTCTCTAAACTTTATGATACGACGCCTGGTCGTTTGATTATCGGTGAGCTTTTGCCAAGAAGTGCGGATATCTCATTTGATATTGTCAATCAAGAGATGACGAAAAAGAACATTTCTAAAATGATTGATCATGTTTATCGGCACTGTGGACAAAAAGAGACGGTTATTTTTTGTGACCGTATTATGCAGCTTGGCTTTTCTTATGCTTGTCGTGCAGGAATTTCCTTCGGTAAGGACGATATGGTTATTCCTGATAGTAAGTCGCGTTTAGTCGCAGAAACAGAAGCTTTGGCTAAGGAGTACGAACAGCAATATAATGATGGTTTGATTACACAAGGTGAAAAATACAATAAGGTTGTAGATGCTTGGGGTAAATGTACAGATCGCGTCGCAGATGAAATGATGAAACGTATTCAAGCCGTCGATTTTGATCCTAAAACAGGTCGTCAACGGCCGATGAATTCTATCTATATGATGTCGCACTCTGGTGCTCGTGGTTCTGCTAACCAGATGAGACAATTGGCCGGTATGCGTGGATTAATGGCAAAACCATCGGGTGAAATTATTGAAACACCCATTATTTCCAATTTTAAAGAAGGTCTAACTGTTAATGAATACTTCAATTCCACGCATGGTGCACGTAAAGGACTTGCTGATACTGCGTTAAAGACGGCAAACTCTGGTTATTTAACACGGCGTCTTGTTGATGTTGCACAGGATGCTATTATTTCAGCAGTTGATTGTGGTACCGCAAAAGGGCTTACCATGCAGCCGATTGTTGATGCAGGACAAATTGTTGCCTCCCTTGGGCAAAGAATTCTTGGTCGTACAGCGCTTGTTGATATTCTACATCCTGTCTCTGGAGAGGTTATCCTTGAAGGTGGAGCAATGATTGAGGAAGCTGATGTCGCGAAGATTGAAGCAGCTGGGATTCAATCTGTTCAAATTCGTTCTGCATTAACATGTGAAACACGTCTTGGTGTTTGTGCAAAATGCTATGGTCGTGATTTGGCGCGTGGAACACCTGTTAATCAGGGAGAAGCCGTTGGTGTTATTGCTGCTCAATCCATTGGTGAGCCGGGAACACAGCTTACTATGCGTACTTTCCACTTAGGAGGAACTGCGCAGGTTGTTGATTCATCGTATTTAGAGGCTTCTTATGAAGGTAAGGTGGAGATTCGTAATCGTAATGTGGTTCGTAATTCTGAAGGACATTTGGTTGTGATGGGGCGTAATATGGCTATCCTTATCAAAGATGAGTTAGGAAAAGAGCGCGTTGTACATCGTGTTAGCTATGGTGCTCATATTTTTGTTGATGATGGTGATGTGGTTAAACGTGGCCAACGTATAGCAGAATGGGATCCTTATACACGTCCAATTTTAACGGAAGTTGAAGGCTATGTGGGTTTTGAAGATATGATTGATGGTTTATCTGTCACTGAAACAGCTGATGAATCTACGGGTATTACGAAGCGTTTGGTGATTGATTGGCGCGCTAATCCACGTGGTGCGGATCTTAAACCAGCTATTATTATTCACACGGATAAAGAAGGTGAATCCATTGCTAAATTGTATAAGGGAGGTGAAGCTCGTTATATGATGTCAGTGGAAACTATTCTTTCTGTTGAGCTTGGTGCTCATGTTAAGGCTGGTGATGTTATTGCTCGTTTGCCAATGGAAAGTGCCAAGACGAAAGATATTACGGGTGGTCTTCCTCGTGTGGCTGAGCTTTTTGAAGCGCGTCGTCCAAAGGATCATGCGATTATTGCTGAAGTTAGTGGTACAATTCGATTTGGCCGTGGTTATAAGAATAAACGTCGTATCATTATTGAACCAAATGATGAAACTCTTGAGGCAGTAGAATACTTGATTCCAAAAGGTAAGTTGTTCCACTTCCAAGAAGGCGATCAAATTGAAAAGGGAGATTATATCCTTGATGGTAATCCAGCACCTCATGACATCTTGGCGATTAAGGGGGTTGAAGCTTTGGCATCTTATCTTGTTAATGAGATTCAGGAGGTTTATCGTTTGCAGGGAGTTCTTATTAATGATAAGCACATTGAAGTGATTGTTCGTCAAATGTTGCAAAAAGTTGAAATTACTGAATCTGGAGATTCTGGTTATATTCCAGGTGATAATGTTGATCGTATTGAACTTGATGAAATCAATGATAATTTGATTGCAGAAGGGAAGAAACCTGCATCTGGTAATCCCATTCTTCTTGGAATTACAAAAGCTTCTCTTCAAACACCTTCTTTCATTTCGGCGGCATCGTTTCAGGAAACAACACGTGTTCTTACTGAAGCAGCAGTTTCTGGTAAAATTGATACTTTGCAAGGACTTAAAGAGAACGTTATTGTCGGTCGTCTTATTCCAGCAGGTACGGGTGGTACAATTTCTCAAATTCGTCGTATTGCTGCAGTTCGTGATGATTTGATTGTAGATGAGCAGCGTAAGTCTAGTAATAACGAAGTGGCTAAGGCTATGTTGACAAATATGACAACCGGAGCCGTTGCTGAATAATTTAAATACAACACCACATAATATAAAAACGTCTGAATAGAAAGTTCAGACGTTTTTTATTTCGAAATGCAGAAGTTGTATATTTTCTTGAAAAATATCAAAAATTATAAGGCGATAGTTATTTTAAACATCTTTAGTAGCTTATTGTTTTGTAATGATGCTTATCTTTTTTGTTACTTCATTTTAAAGTTTTCTTATTTCTGAAGGCAGTATAGAAAGTTTTTCCCAAGTATGTGAAACTCAAAAATCATATTCAAGGAAAAGAGTTGATTATCTACAAATCAAATAATGATTGATTTTAAACTTTAGGAAAATTTTTGATTGATATCTTCTATAAAGATTTAAAAGGACTTATAATGAAAGATCAATAGTCTTTCTGTAATCTAAAAATAATTGATTCTCTACTATACAATGTTTGTGAATGTATTTTCTTCTAAATTAGAATGCAGAAAAGTAGAGATTAAGGTGCTCACTAAGTTTTATAAAAAATAGACATATTTCTTATAACAATGTGATCTATGCAGACAGAATAATAAAATGTACGAATATTATTCAATTGGAAAATTAACACGTGAATTTTCAATAATAGCTCGAACTTTGCTATGAAGAAGAGGGACTTCTTATCCCTTTTCGGTGTGGAAGTACACGGCTTTATACATAAACGGATCGTCATAAGTTAAAACAAATCCTGTATGCTAACAGAGTAAAATTTTCGTTGTCTGAAATATCTGATATGTTGACAATGGTTGGAAAACCACCTGATGATGAGAAAAAGCTTAAGAAATTAATTGCAGGAATTCATAAAAAACGAACTGATTTAAAGCAGATGCAGCATGATGTTGATGATCTTCTACAGGATTTAGAACGAATTGAAGAGAGTTTTTTTGAGAGCTTAGCGGAGTTGGGGGTTAGTCATTGATTATAAATTTATTTTGTCTTCTTTTAGACAAATTTCTTTCTCTTAAAAGAGATAGATTATACTATCTCTAAGGGGAATATTTACCACTGCGTGAAATGTGTAAGTCATTTAAAGAAATAGAGTGTTTGAAAAAGCTGCAAAGGTATTTTCGCAGTATATTATCCTTGATAAGAAAAAACTATTTTTCATAAAGAAAGTAAAAACAATGACAGTTTCTCCTATGAGTGTTTTTCAATCTATTTTGTCACGAAAGTCAATTCGCGCTTTTACTGATCAGCCAGTTAGTTTGGAAACAATCAAAGAAATCTTAAAACTTGCAGCACGTGCACCATCTGGAACAAATATTCAGCCATGGCAAGTAATTGTGCTTACAGGAAGTGTATTACAGAAAGTAGGGCAAGAGCTTTCACAACTTGTGCTTTCAGGTGTAAAAGGAGAGCGTGAATATAGTTATTATCCACGTCAGTGGCGTGAGCCTTATATTTCAAGGCGTCGAAAAGTTGGTTTGGATCTTTATCAGAGTCTTGGAATTCAAAAAGATGATGAAGAAAAAGTACTTCATCAAAAGGCGCGAAATTTTTTATTTTTTGATGCACCTGTAGGACTCTTATTTACAATGGATCACGACATGGAAATGGGGAGTTGGCTTGATTTGGGTATGTTTATGCAGACCATTATGTTAGCTGCACGTGGATTTGGATTAGATACCTGTCCTCAAGCTGCTTTTGCTGATTATCATAAACAGATTCGTACGCTTTTATCTATTCCTTCTGATCGCCATATTATCTGTGGTATGGCACTTGGTTATCGCGATATGAGTGCTCCAGAAAACAATTTTGAGACAGAACGAGAATCGTTAGAAAAATTTGTACGTTTCATTGAAACATATCCATAAAATATTTTATAAAATTAAGCATACGTTTTGAAGAACTTAGTGCATTATGAAAAATATTTCCGATAAGATTTCTCATCCTTATTGAATTTTAATATTGCATATTAACACTTATTTTACTACGCTTGAAACATTAGGAGTTGTGACTCTAGGGGCATTGTCCGTTTTAAAGGTTGGCTAATGGAAAACACTATAGAAAGAAAGTGTTGGGTGGTAGCAAGACGAGCGACATTCGTGTTTATTGTTGTCATTTTTTTAGTTTATCTCGCAATTTGATTTTAAACGGAAGAAACGTTATGAAAAAGCATATATGCTCAAGCTCTATAGTTTAAGGTGATACGTGTTTCTATCTGTTTTTGAACTTTTTAAAATTGGGATTGGTCCTTCTAGCTCACATACGATGGGACCAATGACAGCTGCTAATATGTTTTTGCAAAAGATAGGAGATTTTTCTCAGTCGTCTGATGTTCAAGTTTCTCGTATACGTGTTTATCTTTATGGTTCTTTAGCTTTCACGGGTATTGGTCATGCAACAGATAGAGCTATCATATTAGGACTTTTAGGAGAAAAAGCTTCTACTGTTGATCCTGATAGCATGGGGTTTCTATTAGAAAAAGTTATACGTGAAAAAAAAGTGCAACCAGTAGATCATCCCGCTTATCAGTTTGATGTGCAACGTGATCTTATTTTTGAACGAAAGCAAATCCTCCCTGGACATACAAATGGACTAGCCTTTGAAGGACTTGATACTGATGGGAATGTTCTGTTGCGGCAGATTTATTATTCTATCGGTGGTGGCTTTGTTGTGACTGAGGATGAATTAAGCCATATGAATGATAATATACAACCAGAAGCATTTGAGGTACCATATCCATTCGATTCTGCTTGTACAATGTTATCAATGGCAGAAAAATCAGGATTTTCAATTGCTGAAATGAAGCGCTTAAATGAAGAAACAAAGATAGAGCGTTCTTCTCTTGATGTAGGGCTTGATGAAATTTTTTCAGCGATGACAAATTGCATTGATAGAGGTCTTTCACAAGAAGGTGAGTTGCCTGGTGGATTGCGTGTTCTAAGGCGCGCTAAAAAGCTGCATGAAACGCTTTTGGAAAAACAAAAGAAAAATTACAATTATCCACTTTGGGCAAATGATTGGCTTTCGGTATATGCTATAGCAGTCAATGAGGAAAATGCAGCAGGTGGTCGTGTTGTTACAGCACCAACAAATGGAGCAGCCGGTGTCGTCCCTGCCGTTTTGCGTTATTATCTTCAATTTAATGATAATTCAGATCGAGAGGGAATACATAACTTTCTATTAACGGCAGCAGCTATAGGCGGTGTTATCAAACATAATGCCTCTATTTCTGGTGCAGAAGTTGGGTGTCAAGGTGAAGTTGGAACGGCATCTTCAATGGCCGCAGCAGGGTTGACCGCAGCGTTAGGTGGAACACCAGCTCAAATTGAAAATGCGGCAGAAATTGCGCTTGAACATCATTTGGGAATGACATGTGATCCTGTTGCAGGTCTTGTACAAGTTCCTTGTATTGAGCGTAATGCAATGGGAGCTGTTAAGGCGGTAACAGCTTCTTCTCTTGCATTATATGGTAATGGAGATCATTTTGTTTCTCTTGATGCTTGTATAGAAACAATGCGCCAGACTGGTCATGATATGAGTGAACGTTATAAAGAGACAAGTAAAGGTGGTCTTGCAGTCAATGTGATATCTTGTTAAGAGCTGGAACATTTTTCAATCCATAACTGGACTTTTGGGAGAGAGATCGTATTTCCTGATAAAGCTTATGTTTTTTTCAGCGTTTATGTTGTATGGGGAGCGTTATTAAGAGGAACTTTCTTTATTGAACTTTTACAATAATCCCATCAAATGATAAGCTTTCATCTAATGAAGCTATTCATTTTTTCCAGAAAGATATCAAGGATAATTTTTTATATTAAATCCAAAAGTGGAAAAATATTGGGTATTTTTATGTCCTTAACAATGTTTTTATTGAAAGCTGTCAGAAAAATTCAACAATTTAAGAAAAAAATATGTTTATCAAAGGGTTTTCTAAGGCTGTAGATAATGGTTAATAATAAAATAATTTTTTAGAGAAATTAAATATTTGTTGCTCCTAAACGGATTTTAATAGGCACATTACCAGTTTGGCTCGCAACGCGTAAATGAATGCGTACAGGAGGCATTATGAGACGACGGTTGCGTATTGTTTGGCAAATGAGAAGGTGAACAAGAGATTGTGTATCTAATGCAGTCGAATTATATTTTAAACCAGTAAGTTTTGCGGCAGCATCGTGAAGAGAACGCAATGAAAGGAGGGATGATTGCTTCAATAAAATTTCTTTTTTATGGAATGAAGCAAAAGCATTATCTGTCATAATACTATCCTTAACGCAGAATTTAAAAATTTTTAGTAGGCTACAGTATAGCAGTTAAAATTTGCTTTCTTTAATGTAGAGCAAGCATCAAATGCAGCTTTTTTTGATTGAAACCCTGTAAAGCGCGCTCGGTAATAACGCCGCCCATTTTTTTCAAACAGTTGCATGTGTGAAGATGCGTGTTTTAAAATAGAAAAAGCTATATTTTTTGCTTTTAAAAGTAGAGTTTTTGCTTGTTCTTCACTAGGAAGAGAACCAATCTGGATAGCCCATCCGGCATTTTCGGACAAAGAGACTGTTACAATTTTATGAGTCTCAGCCGGTATAGTTTTTTGAGGATTCGGTATTGGTATAATTACCTTATTTACAGCCGTTATTGCGATATTGGAGTTTTTAGGTTGCTCTGCAAATGCTGTCAACATAGTCGAAATTTCATCGTCAAAATTACTTGAATCAGCTTTAATGGTGGGTATAGGAGTATTGGCGCCAGTGGGTAAGTGATAGCGTACAGAAGCCATTAAACGTTCATCACTTTTCATTTGGCTTGCTTTGGGCAAATATTGATTCAATAAGCTAGCCATATGCTCGTCACGCGCAGTAGATGATTTACCTCCCATAACAACAGCGACAACAGAGCGCCCCTCAAGACGCATCGAAGTTGCTAAATTAGAACCTGACATTTGTGTGTAGCCTGTTTTAATTCCATCGACACCTTTCATTATTTTAACAAGTTTATTGTGGCTGTTAATTTTATGTCCACGGAAATTAAAACTTTTTGTTTTGAACAATTTATATTGTTTGGGAAAATGTTTACGTAAAGCTAATGACAAAGTCGCTATATCTCGTGCTGTAGAATAATTGTGCACATCCGGAAGTCCTGAAGCATTTGAAAAATGTGTATGTTTCATGCCAAGTTTACGAGCTTTTACTGTCATCATTTGAGCGAATTTTTTTTCACTACCTCCAAGATATTCTGCAATGGCAGCAGCAACATCATTTGCGGATCTTGTAATGAGTGCTTTAGCTGCTGATTCAGCAGAAATTGTTTGGCCTGCTTTAAATCCAATTTTTGTCGGTGGACGCATTGCTGCATAATGTGAAACAGGAATTGGTGTATTTGGTGTCACACGACGCATCTGCATAGCTTCAAAGAGTAAGTACAATGTCATCATTTTTGTTAAAGAAGCAGGATAACGTTTCAGTGTTGCATTGGCTTGAAATAGAGTTTTTCCCGTAGTAGCATCTATAACAATAGCCGCATACTTATCAGGATAGGCCCCTTGAGGTGTGGCTGATGCCCAACAGTAAGAAAAAGCTAACATAACAAAAGAAATTGCTATTGTTTTACAGTAGCGCATAATTTTTTGATAATTAATATACACTTGCAGTATCCTATTTCTCCATTTATCCTGAAAAACTTCTATAAAGCTTCCTTTTCTGTAATTTGTTGATGCAGTTTAGACGAATGGTATTACTAATTTGTTTACAGAAGTTATTTTATGAGTGAGTGATTGAAGTCTAACCATAGAGGGAGATTTTTTTCTAATACAAACAGGTATTGCAATAGTTATGAAAGAATTTAAAATTAATAAAAAATGTGCTGCATGGAAAACGATAATGGGACAGACGCTCATAATAAACTCTATAGCTCATATTATGCATAATGAAAAGGGCAAGAATTGGGATGAAGGTAGGCATGGTGCGGTTATAATGCCTAAGGCTAGAGAAAAACTCGAAAAACCTAAATTATGTCGAGTTTTTTTGCTTAATGATGATTACACACCTATGGATTTTGTTGTTTTCGTTTTGAAGAACTTTTTTAAAAAAAGTTTCGAAGAGGCAACGCGGATAATGTTAAATGTTCATCACAATGGGATAGGAGAATGTGGGACTTATACTTATGAAGTCGCTGAAATGAAAATATTACAAGTGAGGGAATGTGCGCGTCAAAATGAACATCCGTTACAATGTGTAATGGAATGGAAGTGAGGAGTTATGCCATCTTTTACACCTAGTCTTGAAGAGGTTTTGCATCGTGCATTAACAATTGCTACTCAAGCACGGCATGAATATGCAACACTAGAGCATCTTCTACTTGCGCTGTTAGACGATGCCGATGCAAATTCCGTTATTCAGGCTTGCCAAGTAGATGTGGAGGAATTGCGAGAGCGCTTAACCAATTATCTTCGCTCAGAGTTAGATGAACAGATTAGAGCTGATGAGGATACAAAGCCTACAGCTTTTTTCCAGCGTGTTATCCAACGTGCGGTGATTCATGCACAATCAGCTGGAAAAGATGAAGTATCGGGGGCAAATGTTCTTGTTGCAATTTTTTCTGAACGTGAAAGCCATGCAGCATATTTTCTTCAAGAGATGGGAATGACACGCTATGATGCTGTACGTTTTATTTCACAGGGTGTCACGCGTGATGATGGGTTATCCATGTTACTTGAAGGACTTGAAGAGCAATTAGATCAGCAGATTTCGGATAATGGTGAAAGAGGAACAAGTGCTTTAACGAATTATTGTGTTGATCTCAATTGTAAAGCTCGTAATGGAAAAATTGATTTATTAATTGGCCGTGAAATAGAAATTTCACGCATGATTCATATTTTATGTCGAAGGTCAAAAAACAATCCGCTTTTGGTTGGTGATCCTGGAGTAGGGAAAACCGCTATAATTGAGGGATTGGCAAAGCGCATTGTTGATGGGCAAGTGCCTGAAGTTTTATCAAATGCAACAATATTTTCTCTTGACATGGGGGGACTTGTTGCAGGTACACGTTATCGCGGTGATTTTGAAGAACGCTTAAAGCAAGTTATTAAAGAGTTTGAGCTGTATCCAGATGCTATTTTATTTATTGATGAAATTCATACCTTAATTGGAGCAGGAGCAACATTAGGGGGAAATATGGATGCAGCAAATCTTTTAAAACCTGTGTTATCTTCTGGAACTATGCGATGTATTGGTTCGACGACTTACAGAGAATATCGCAAATTCTTTGAACAAGATCGTGCTTTAGAGCGTCGTTTTCAGAAGATTGATATTAATGAACCTTCTGTTACAGATGCGATTAAGATTTTGCAGGGGATGAAGCCTTACTTTGAAGATTTTCATCAGATTAAATATACAGATCAGGCGATGAAGGCATCTGTAGAATTATCTTCACGTTATATAATTGACCGTAGGTTACCTGACAAAGCAATTGATATTATTGATGAAAGTGGCGCAGCGCAAAAGCTTTTGCCACAAAAACAACGCAAGAAGAGTATAGGTGTTAAAGAAATTGAAGCGACTGTTGCTACAATTGCAAGAATTCCACCAAAAACAGTTTCCCGGAATGATCAGAAGATACTGAGTAAGCTTGAAAGAGAACTCAAACATGTTGTTTATGGTCAAGATCAGGCAATTTCCGTCTTAGTTTCATCCATAAAATTGGCGCGAGCAGGTTTACGCGAACCGGATAAACCAATAGGAAGTTATTTATTTTCAGGACCAACAGGTGTAGGAAAAACTGAAGTTGCAAAACAGCTTGCATCATCTTTAGGCATTGAATTATTGCGTTTTGATATGTCAGAATATATGGAACGGCATACGATAGCACGTTTAATCGGAGCACCTCCAGGTTATATAGGGTTTGATCAAGGAGGTCTCCTTACAGATGCCGTTGATCAGAAACCTCACGCAGTTCTATTGCTAGATGAGATTGAGAAAGCGCACCCAGAGTTATTTAATATTTTATTGCAGGTAATGGATTATGGTAGATTAACAGACCATAATGGTAAGAAAATTGATTTCCGCAATGTTATTTTGATTATGACAACCAATGCTGGTGCTTCAGATATGGCAAAATCAGCTATTGGATTTGGGAAAGTACATCGTGATGGTGAGGATATAGAAGCAATCAATCGGTTATTTACACCAGAATTTCGTAATCGGTTAGATGCAATTATTCCGTTTGCACCTTTATCTCATTTAATCATCAATCAGATAGTGCAAAAATTTATTTTTCAGCTTGAAGCACAATTAGCTGATCGGGGAATTTGTTTTGAATTAAGCCCTTCTGCAACTTTATGGCTTTCTAATAAAGGATATGATTCTCAGATGGGAGCACGCCCATTAGGGCGTGTTATACAGGAATATATTAAAAAGCCATTAGCTGATGAAATTTTATTTGGAAAGTTACGCAATGGTGGTACCGTTCGCGTATTGACACAAAAATCAAATGGTAAAAAAGAAAGCTTACAGTTAGAAATTTCATCTTCCGATATATCTGTAAGTTCAAAGAAAAGTAAAATGGAAAACTTTACAAAAAAACGTGTAGGAAAAAAAAGAACAACAACTTAAGAGTGTGTTATAAAGCTGCACGGATTTTTTTTGCATTCTCTTCAAGTATTTCTGGAGGCGTTATCATATCATTATGAGGGGTAAGCTCTATTCCCTCCATACGTGGTATAATATGAAAATGAAGGTGATAGACGGTTTGTTGACTAGCTGCTTCATTAAATTGCATGACAGTTATGCCATCTGCTTGAAAGGCTTTTTTGACAGCATTTGCAATTTTTTGAACAGCTTTAATAACAGGAAATAATGTTTCAGGATCTGCATCAAGTAAGTTTCTAGAGCCTTTTTTAGGAATGACCAGCGTATGACCTGGTGCCTGTGGCATGATATCCATAAATCCAATAACATCATCATCTTCGTAGACACGAACAGAAGGGATTTCATTGCGAATCAATTTAGCAAAAATATTGTTATTGTTATAAGCTTGTTTCATACAAATATTTCCTTTTATCGTAAGTTTAAGATTCTAATTTAAAAACGAAAAAATGCAAGGTTTATCAGAGTGTAAGACAAAGAAGTATTTTGACTTCAGTTATATTTAGGATAATGCACTGTCTTAATGAAGGTTTAGATTTCTATGATGGCTTCAACTTCTACAGGAACATCCATAGGGAGAGAGGCAACACCAATAGCAGAACGGGCGTGTTTTCCAATTTCACCAAGGATATTGACGAATAAATTAGAAGCTCCATTGGCAACAGAAGGAATATCGGTAAAATGAGAATCTACAGCCACAAAAACAGTAATTTTGACCACACGTTTTATTTTATTTAAGTCACCCAGAGTTGCCTTGAGTTGCGCGAGAATATTGAGAGCGCAAGCTTCAGATGCTTTTTGGGCTTGTTCGGTATTCACAGTTGCACCAACTTTACCGATGGCTATTGGTTTTCCATTAATAAGAGGGAGTTGTCCAGAAATAAAGAGTTGATTGCCACTTTGTGAAGTGGTGATGTAATTGGCAAGGGGGGAGATTACTTCAGGAAGAGTGATTCCGAATTTTTCTAAGTTTTTTTCAATCATATTGGTCATAATTTTAACTCCATAGCTGCTCTATAATATATTCATTGCATAATCTATTTTTTGATTTAAGAAAATGTGTGGTTAATTGAGAAATTAGCCTTTTTTGCCTTATTGTATGATGTTATGCAACGGGGATAAAGTTCGGAAGTTGGGAATGATTAGATCATTATTTATAATAATTTTATATATTGTTTTTTTATGTACCGCGAGAGCTGAAGAGTCCATTTTTATTGTGCCTCATCGAGCAATTTATGATTTTCATCTCGATAGTGTTTCTCATGAAATGATAATTTCTGCGATGTCAGGACGAATGGTTTACGAGCTTACTGGTTCGGCATGCCAAGGCTATAGCACACGTTTTCGTTTCATTAGCCGTGTTCACATTGAAGATATGCCAGTACGTTTGACGGATCAACAGACGACGAGTTATGAAACAGGAGACAGCCGTACATTTCGTTTTAATATTACAGATCAAGAGGGAGAAGAGGTTGTGCATCGTGCCGAGGGGGTTGCGGAGCGTACGCAAGATGGTATTACAGTTACCTTAAAAAAGCCAAAGGAAAAAGAGTATAAGCTTGCAATGGCTGAATTTCCAATGATGCAACTAAAAAATATTATCCGCCATGCAAAAGCAGGAGATCATTTTTACAATGTTACTGTATTTGATGGGACAAATAAAGCAGATAAAGTTATAAAAGAAAGTATCGTCATAGGGGAAAAGAAGACGCTTTTATCTGATAGCGAAACGGAAAAAGTAAGAAAATTGGATGAAGAAGAATATTGGCCTGTTACAATTTCTTATTTTGATGATGGAGAAAATAAAGATGGTTTGCCGGTTTATCGTAGCAGTTTTCTCTTACATGAGAATGGTGTCATGCGTGATCTTCATATAGATTATGGAACTTTTTCAGTGCGTGCAAAATTGAACAGTCTTGAATTCTTGGAACTTGGAAAAGATCTTAATCAATGTGAAAATGCAAATATTAAATGATTAAAGAAAATAACTTGAAAAAGAATCAAATATTAGTATGTTTGCGCTATTCCACACGCGGAATCTGGGTGTTTGCAAATGATCTGTGAGAAACTTCTAGCAAGCATCCGCCGGTAGCAGGTCTTCCTGCTTTTTCCGCGGAGGTTGAACCGGAAAGGATAAGATTTATGGCACTACCCGATTTTACTATGCACCAGCTTTTAGAAGCCGGTGTGCATTTTGGTCACCAGACTCATCGCTGGAATCCCAAAATGACTCCCTATATTTATGGTCAGCGTAATAATATCCATATTATTGACCTTGCTCAGACCGTTCCACTTTTACACCAAGCGCTTAAACTTGTTTCAGATACTGTAGCGCGTGGTGGTCGTATTCTCTTTGTTGGTACGAAACGGCAAGCATCTGACATTATCGCAGATGCGGCGAATCGTTCCGCTCAGTATTACGTTAATGCACGTTGGCTTGGCGGCATGCTCACAAACTGGAAAACGATTTCCAATTCGATCCATCGTTTGCGGAAGCTTGATAAAATTCTTGCTGCTGAAGCGCAAGGCTTTACTAAAAAGGAACGTTTAAATCTTGAACGTGATCGTGAAAAGCTTAATCGTGCGCTTGGTGGTATTAAAGATATGGGTTCTGTTCCAGATCTTATCTTTGTTATCGATATGAATAAAGAAAATATTGCACTCCAAGAAGCAAAACGTTTAGGTATTCCAGTGATTGCTATTATTGATACCAATTGTGATCCCGATGACGTAACACATCCAATACCAGGTAATGACGATGCTTCACGTGCAATTTCTCTTTATTGCGATCTTTTTGCCCGTGCTGCTCTTGATGGTATTGCACGCCAGCAAGGAGCAATGGGTATCGATTTAGGAGCTCAAGTTGATGCACCTGTGGAGCCTATTTTGGAAGAAAATACAGTTTCAGAAGTTTCTGAATAATATAAAATGCCTAATTAAGGTACTTTTATTGTCTAAAGAAGAAGTTATAGGCGTGCAGAGGGATTTTGCACGCTTTCACTGTTACAAAATAAAGAGGCAAATATGAGCATTACTGCTGCACAAGTAAAAGAACTTCGAGAACTATCTGGCGCTGGTATGATGGACTGTAAAGTCGCCTTAGCAGAGACCAATGGTGATATGGAAGCTGCTGTTGATTGGCTTCGTAAAAAAGGGATAGCTAAAGCAGATAAAAAGGCTGGTCGTACAGCAGCTGAGGGATTAATCGGAGTCGTATCAAAAGATTCACATGCAGTTTTGGTTGAGATTAATTCTGAAACAGATTTTGTTGCACGCAATGATGGATTCCAAGACATCGTGCGTAAAGTAGCAACTGCTGCCTTAGATACGCCAGGGGATGTTGAATCTGTTTCTGTTTCTCTTTATCCAGGTTCTGAGAAGACTGTAGAGCTTACGATTAAAGATGCAATTGGTACAATTGGCGAAAATATGACATTTCGTCGTTCCGCTAAATTGTCCGTTGAGAATGGTGTTGTTGCGACTTATATACACAATAGTGTGGCTGATGGGCTTGGAAAACTTGGTGTTTTGGTTGCGATTGAAACAACAGGAAATAAAGAGGCTGCTCTTGCTTTTGGTCGGCAGGTCGCGATGCATATTGCGGCAATCAATCCATTAGCACTTACAGCACAAGATGTTGATGCTTCTGCTGTTGAACGTGAAAAAGCAATTTTTTCAGATCAAGCACGTCAGTCTGGAAAACCTGAAAATATCATTGAAAAAATGGTAGAAGGGCGTATGCGTAAGTTTTTTGAAGAGGTTGTTTTGCTTTCTCAAGCTTTTGTTATGAATCCTGATATAACTGTTGAGGCTGCTTTAAAGGATGCTGAGAAATCAATTGGTGCTCCAGCAAAAATTACAGGCTTTATTCGTTTTGCATTAGGTGAAGGTGTGGAAAAAGAGGAGTCTGATTTTGCAGCAGAGGTTGCTGCTGCTGTAAAAGGCTAGTTATTGCAAACTCTTGATCAGAGATTTAAAGTCATATCATTGGTTGTAGAATCTCTGAGGGGAAAAATGTAATTGTTGAGAGGGCGTCACGTGAAAAAAGTGGTGCCCTTCGTGATGTCAAAAGCAAAAGTAAATGGGCTTTTGGGGAGATTATTAATGGCATTAGCACTTCCGTATAAACGTATTCTTTTAAAGGCTTCTGGTGAAGCTCTTATGGGAGGGCAGAATTTTGGCATTGATGTTTCTGTTGTAGACCGTATTGCCGCTGATATTGCAGAAGTGCGCACAATGGGGATAGAAGTTGCGGTTGTTATCGGTGGGGGAAATATTTTTCGTGGCGTTGCTGTTGCTTCGCATGGTGGGGACCGAGTGACAGGTGATCATATGGGAATGCTTGCAACTGCTATTAACTCTTTAGCATTGCGAACATCTTTGACAAAATTAGGGGTTGAAACTGTTGTACTCTCTGCGATTGCTATGCCACAAATTTGTGAAAGTTTCTCGCAACGTAAAGCAATAGCTTATATGAATCAGGGAAAAGTTGTTATTTTTGCAGGTGGTACAGGAAATCCATTTTTTACCACTGATTCTGCTGCTACTTTACGTGCAGCAGAAATTGGTGCGGATGTCCTTCTTAAAGGAACACAAGTTGATGGTATTTATTCAGCAGATCCCAAAATAGACCCTACGGCTAAGCGTTTTGACCAATTAACACATGTTGAAGTTTTGCAATGGGGATTATCTGTTATGGATTCAACGGCGGTCACTTTAGCACGTGAGAACAATGTACCGATTATTGTGTACTCCATTCATGAAAAAGGCGGTTTGGCTAAGGTCTTGAATGGAACAGGACGCTTTACAATAGTATCGGAATAAGGGTAAGCTTCAAAGGACAATTGAAGGAGACATAAATATGAATGTTACATCAATTATGGATGATCTGAAACGTCGCATGGATGGTGCCATTACGGCTTTTAAACATGAGTTAGGTGGTTTGCGGACTGGACGTGCATCGGCCAGTTTATTAGAACCGTTGACCGTTGAAACTTATGGTTCTGTTGTTCATATAAATCAGATTGCTAATATTTCTGTTCCTGAACCTCGGATGCTTTCTGTTTCTGTATGGGATAAAACAATGGTCGGAGCTGTAGAGCGCGCTATTCGCGATTCTGGTCTTGGTTTAAATCCCATAACTGATGGTACGAATTTACGTATTCCTTTGCCTGAGTTGAATGAAGAGCGCCGTAAAGAACTTGTAAAAATTGCGCATCACTATGCAGAGCAAGCGCGTGTTGCTACACGTCATGTTCGTCGGGATGGTCTGGACAATTTGAAAAAGTTAGAAAAAAATGGTGAAATTGGACAAGATGAAGCCCATAGTTTGTCTGAAAAAGTTCAAAAACTCACAGATGAAACTATTGCTGATATTGATAAAATTTTAGCCGTAAAAGAATCTGAAATTATGCACGTTTAAGACGATTTTGTCGCTAGAAAAAGGATGTTATACTCCCAGCCTGTAAATTGTTTCTAGGGATAATTGTAGGGAGTGGTGTGCTCTGTGGTAGCAAGGTGTGATGCAGGAAGGTATTCTATCATTTTGATATGGGAGAGACTGATTTGAAAGGGCAGATGTTTTAATTTTTTAGTCTGCGTGATAAATCATGCCCTTTGCTGGGAGACATTATTTAACAGCATGGTGCGGGTTTTTAGTTGAGCACGTCTTTGTTAAAATGCATAATGAAAGCATTATTAGAAATTATTCAAATATTCTAAGATGAAGGTTGGGGAAAGAATATAATGCAAAAAAACAAGCCTAACCTTTCTCTTATTTCTCATTATAAAACATGTGAGTATAATTGATCAAGCAGATGTTATGTGGCGTAATTCGTTTTTTAATGACGAATAGTTGATAGAAAAGTGTTTTTATACGAAACCTATATTAGTTAATTTGTATGGGGCAGAGGTAACTGCTTTTTCATTTTATATTTGAGAAAATATTAAAAAATATTTTATAATTTTGACGGAGATTTTTGAAGCTGTTTTCATTGATTATTAGTTTCATAAGCGCTATCTTAGTAGACTGAATTATTTATGATAAATTATAAGAGAAATTATACAGGTATGAGATAAAAATACTGCGTAGGGGAGTTTTTCTTGCGTTAATTTTAGAGCTTGTATTTTCTATTTTTATTGTTTGGATGTTGTTTTGTCTAATTTGGTTTATCGTATTCTGACAGCTTTTGTTTTTGGCATTATTGCGTTGTATCTAACATGGTTGGGAGGAAACTTCTTTTTTTTATTTGTATGGTGTATTGGCGGTTTTGTTCTTTATGAGTGGATGAGTATTACTAAAGAGAAATGGTGTATTTTACAAAAAATATTAGCAAGTATCTTTTATTTAATCTTTGGCTTTTTTTTAGTGTTGAGTGTATCTGCTTCATTGATTTTTTGTGTTTTAATCGTTTTAGCTACAGTATTAGCTATTATATCTATAAAAAAGAGTGGTTGGGTTTTTTGTGGTTTTTTATATGCATCTTTTCCTGTTGTTGCTTTATGCTTTCTACGGGATCATGAAATGTTGGGGTTCCAAGTTGTTATTTTCTTATTTACGATAGTGTGGGGAACAGATATTGGTGGTTATTTTATCGGACGTGCATTAGGGGGACCTAAATTAGCACCACAATTTTCTCCTAATAAAACATGGTCAGGAGCACTTGGTGGTACATTTGTGGGAGTTTTCGGTGGTATATGGGTCGCTTTTGGATTTTTTGATATAAATTTAGCCAGTTTTTTTGTGCCACTCCTTACACTTGTTTTGTCAATTGTTTCACAATTGAGTGATTTAGGGCAATCATGGCTCAAAAGACGGTTTTCTGTTAAAGATTCTAGTTCTTTATTGCCTGGACATGGTGGTTTTATGGATCGTATAGATGGATTGGTAGGGGCAGCTTTTCTTCTTTATTTAATTGGTTCATTTATGTCTGATATGGATGCACCTTTTAATCTTTTTAGTATGATCTAATTGGGAGAAGATAGTTTGGAACTTTTAAATCATATCGTCACTATGGGTGATTTTCTTTTAAGAAGTTTGAGTATTCTTTTCATCATTATGATTATCATTTTTGTGCACGAATTTGGGCACTATCTCATTGGTCGGTGGTGTGGTATTAAGGCGTTAATTTTTTCGCTTGGATTTGGACCAGAAATAGCGAGTTATACAGATAAGCATGGCACGAAGTGGCGTTTAGCACTTATCCCCTTAGGAGGTTATGTAAAATTTGTTGGGGATGAGGAAAAAATCGATACGGAATCATCCCAATCATCTCTGATTGTTGATGGTTCATTTGCTAGTGCGCATGCTTGGAAAAAAGCAGCAACTGTTTTTGCCGGTCCTTTCTTCAATGCCCTTTTTACTGTTGTTATTCTAACATTTTTTTTCTTTATCTATGGTCGTGTAGCCATTGAGCCCGTTGTTGGTTCTTTGGTAAAAGATAGCCCTGCTCTTCAATCCGGTTTGGAATTAGGTGATCGTTTTGTTGAAATGGATGGGCGACGGGTTGAAAGCTTTGAAGATTTGATGAATTATGTAGCTTTTCACGGAAGAGAACCCATAGAGTTTAAAATAGAACGCATGGGGCGATTCTTTACAACGATGATTACCCCGAAAGTCGTTGAGCGAGATGATGGATTTGGTAATCGAACACGAAGTGCTATGATAGGTGTAGGTGTTCCTGTTGATTTAAATAATCCTGCACGTTTAGATCCAACTTATATAAAACATATTCGCTATGGTTTTGTAACAGCTGTAAGAAAAGCGTCAGACCGTACTGTGTTTATCGCCACTCAAACCGTTCTTTTTATGAGTCGTTTAATAGGAGGCAAAGAGGATCGTTGTCGGCTAAGTGGACCTTCTAAAACCGTTAAAATTGCTTGGAAAGTGAGCGAGACAGGTTTTATCTCTTTATTGAATTTAGCAGCTTTTCTTTCAATAAGTGTTGGGCTTATTAACCTTTTTCCGATTCTACCGCTTGACGGTGGGCATCTTTTATTGCATGTCATTGAGGTCATTACTGGGAGGAAAATATCTGCTAAAATTCAGGGAATCGTTTTTCGTTTAGGTTTTTCCATTCTTCTCCTTTTTATGATCTTTGTCTTTTTTAATGATTATTTTTGTTGGTTTAGCTAATTAAATTATGGAAAACGCTTTATAAATTAAGTAATAATAGCAAAAACAAATTGAAGGTTGTTTACCATGTCTGCAAAATGTTGTGGCATTGTACATTATAATGAGTAATTAAGGAATGAAAAGTCTCGCTGTAAAAAGGTTGTTATGGCAGTTAGCTTTTTAAGGCATCATGTCTAAGGAACGAGAGTAAGGTAAAAAAGCCAATGACTACGAATTCAAAGTTTTTAAATGCAGCATCTGTATTGGTGTTAAAGATGGGGATGATTGCCCCAGCAACGGTTTTTATGTCAATTGCTGCGGTCGGAGAAATACAAGCGTCTGTAGTCCGCTCTATTGAGGTTCGTGGGAATAAGTTTGTAAGTTCTCAGGCGATTCGAGACAATATGGGGATTAAGGTTGGGCAAGGTGTTTCCAGTGGTGATGTTGATAGTGCTGTGAAAAACCTTTTCGAATTGGGTTTATTTTATGATGTTAAAATAAATCCGGTGGGTGATAAATTGGTTGTATTCGTAAAAGAATATGAGGTTGTCAATCAAATATTGTTTCAAGGAAATAAATCTTTTAAAGACCCAGATCTTAAGCGGTTTATTTCTTTAAAACCGAATGAGCCTTTTAATTCTGCTAAGCTTTCTGCTGATATAAATACAATTCGTGAGGCTTATAAAACTCTTGGTCGTAATAATATCACTGTTAACGTTCAAACGATTAACCTTGGAAAAGGGCGGGTTAATGTGGTATTTAATGTCGTTGAAGGGAAAAAAACAAAGATTGGTGATATCACTTTTAAGGGAAATAATGTCTTTGGAAGTCGCCGTTTGCGTGATGTGATTTCAACAAAAACTTCAGGAATTTTTTCGAAGTTGTTGGGAGGTGATGTTTACAGTGAAGAGCGCCTCGCTGTTGATGAAGAAGCTTTACGTCGCTTTTATTATAACCGTGGTTATGCAGATTTTCGTGTAGTCTCTTCTAAAGCAACTTTTGATGCAGCAAGCAATACGTATAAAATTTCTTTCGTTCTTGATGAGGGGGCGCTCTATAAAATTAGCGATATTCAGGTTGAAAGTGATGTTGATGGAATTGACGTTCAATCTGTGAAAAGGATACTTAAAACCCAGCCAGGTAATGTTTATAGTGCAGAAGATATTGAACAGTCTGTTGCAACTATTAATAACAAAGTTGCTGATTCGGGATATGCTTTTGCTAAAGTTGAACCGCGGGGAAATCGTAATTTAGCAAATCATACAATTTCAATTTTATATAATATTGAACAGGGTACACGTGCTTATATTCAACGTATTGATATACGTGGCAATGAGAAAACGCGTGATTACGTCATTCGCCGTGAGATTGATTTAAACGAAGGAGATGCTTACAATCAAACTTTATTACAGCGGGCAAAACGTCGTCTAGAAAGTTTAGGTTTCTTCAAAGCCGTTAATATTTCAATGGTTCCTACAGATCAATCTGACCAAGTTGTTTTGGTAATAGATGTTGTTGAAGCTTCAACAGGAGATCTCTCTCTTTCTGGAGGGTATACAACAGGGGGAACAAGTCCTGGTATGTCACTTGAAGTTTCTGTTACTGAACGTAATCTTGGGGGACGTGGTCAATATGTTCGTTTAGGATTAGGTGCGGGGCAAGAAAAATCTCGTAATTATAATTTATCATTTGTTGATCCTTATTTCTTAGGGTATCGTTTATCTGCTGGCGTTGATGTTTTTCGTAGTACTTATCGTGCTGATAAAGCCTATGATGTACGGCAGACAGGTGGATCGCTGCGGTTTTCGTTACCTATTAATAATCAATTATCTGCTAATGTAGCTTATTCTTATGTGCAGGAAGAATATGATTTTGGCGGAGAGTATGATTTTGACAAAGAGAGTGACATAATAGAATTATATGGGAAATATTCTGGTGCGATTGTTCAAGCTGCAAAACACAGCCCTTGGAAACGTTCATCAATTAGTTATGGTTTCACCTATAATACGATTGATGATATGAGATCCCCTCATGATGGGTGGTACGTGCATCTGCTTCAGGAATATGCAGGGCTTGGTGGGAGTGCAAAGTTCTTGAAGACCACGGGTAAGGCGATGATGTACAAGACTCTTTCTGACCAGAAGGATATCGTTGGTTTGCTTTCCTTTGGGGGTGGTTATATCCACGGAATGGGCCGAGATGGTGTTCGTATTTTCGATATGTTTAAAGTAAATTCTGATATGCTTCGAGGGTTCAAATATAATGGAATAGGTCCGCGTCAGGTTTCCAGTAAGGGTGAGGTTTATTTCTTGGGGGGAACGACATATATGAATGCGACTGCTGAAGTACAGTTCCCTATCCCTGTCGTGCCTGAAGGATTTGGGTTGCGCGGTGCTTTATTTGCGGATATTGCCACGCTTTATGGCAATAATTATAAAGCCGTTTTTAAGGGTGAACCGTCTGTTACCAATACAAAAAGTGCTTGGCGTTCATCTGCAGGTGTGAGTTTGATGTGGGATTCTCCGTTTGGTCCTTTGCGTTTTGATTATGCTTGGCCAATAACGAAGCAGGAAGGTGATCGTTTGCAACAATTGAACTTTGGTATTTCTACGAAGTTCTGATTTGAGCGATTTTAAGAAGGAAAAACTTGAAGAGAATAGCTTAAGCTGGGAGAGAAAGTGTTTTGATGGCGGATACATTTTTTTTTACGCCGTCCCGACGATTGACAGTTGCAAATGCTGCTGAGTTGACGGGTGCAAAGCTTCTTAATCCAGAGTTTTCTCATAAAGTTATCAATACTCTTTCTTCACTTGAGAGTGCTGTGGAAGGTTCGCTTGTTTTTGTAGAGCATCGGAAGTTTTCTGATGCTTTACTGGACAGTTCTGCTGTTGCTGTTTTGTGTACGAATGAGATTGTTTTTAAAGTTCCCGAGACTATGGCAATTTTGGTGACATCCACACCACAGCGTGACTTTGCTCAGATTGGTCGTATTTTGTTTCCAGATTCTGTCAAGCCAATGCCTTGGTTGGGGCAGAAGGGGATTTCATCGCATGCGCATATTCATCCAACGGCTAAGTTGGCACATGATGTGTGTATTGAAGCGGGAGCTGTTATTGGTAAAAATGTTGAGATTGGAGCAGGAACTCTTATTTCATCCACAGCTGTTATCGGTGAAAATTGCCGTATTGGATGTGACTGCTATATTGCTCCTAAGGTAACAGTTCAGTGTTCTATAATAGGTGATAAGGTTCAGCTTTATCCTGGTGTTTGCATTGGGCAAGATGGTTTTGGTTATGTTGGGGGCGTTTCTGGAATCGAGAAAATTCCACAGCTTGGTCGCGTTATTATTGAGGATGGTGTAGAAGTTGGTGCGAACACGACAATTGATCGTGGGACATTTCAAGATACTGTTATTGGTGAAGGAAGCAAGATTGATAATCTTGTACAAATTGCCCACAATGTAAAAATTGGCCGCTATTGTCTTATTGCCGCTCAATGTGGCATTGCGGGAAGTACATCTATAGGGGATATGTCTCAGCTTGGCGGAAGTGTGGGAGTAGCTGATCACATCATAATAGGTAAATCTGTTCAGATTGCTGCTCGTAGTGGTGTTATGAATGACATTCCGGATGGCGAAAAATGGGGAGGTAGTCCAGCGCGACCATTTAAACAATGGTTTCGTGAAGTAGCGGCCTTGCGCAGTATGGGAAAAGTTAAAAAGGAGAAACGCTGATATGATCAGCAGTGAAAAAACTAAAAACTTAGAGACTGTCGATATTGAAAAACTATTATCAATATTACCGCACCGTTATCCATTTTTATTAATTGATCGTATAATTGATATTGATGGTGAACAAGAAGCGATTGGTATTAAAAATATAACGATTAACGAGCCACATTTTATGGGACATTTTCCCTCAAAGCCTGTTATGCCTGGAGTTTTGATTTTAGAAGCTATGGCACAAACGGCAGGAGCAATAGCGCTTTTAAATTTAGGCAATAAGCAAACAAATTTAGTTTACCTTATGACGGTTGATAATGCGAAATTTCGTAAGCCGGTTATGCCTGGTGATCAGCTCAAGATTCATGTTCAGCTTTTGAAAAAAAGATCTGGTATGAGACGTTTTTCATGTGTTGCAAAAGTAGAAGATGTCCGCGTCGCTGAAGCAGAAATTGCTGCGATGATTGTCGAAGAAGAATAAACGATATTTGATGGGAATTTAAAAATGTCCGGTACGAAAATCCATCCAACTGCTCTTGTGGAGAAGGGAGCGCAGCTTGGTGAGAATGTACGCGTTGGACCATTTTGCCATATTAGTTCAGAGGCTGTTATTGGTGATGAATGTAGTTTGACAAGTCATGTTGTAATAATGGGAAAGACAACGTTAGGAGCCAAGAGTAAAGTATTTTCTCATGCCGTTTTGGGGGCAGATCCGCAAAATAATAAACATAAAGGAGGGGCTACAACTCTTTTTATTGGTAAGAATTGTACGATTCGTGAAGGTGTAACAATGCATAGGGGGTCCGATTCGAGTGTAGGAATGACAGTTGTTGGTGATAATTGCCAATTTTTTTGTTATGCGCATATCGCTCACGATTGTTATGTAGGCAATCATGTAACATTTGCCAATAACGCAATGATTGCTGGTCATGTTACTATTGGTGATTATGTGATTATTGGTGGTGGTGCTGCTGTTCATCAATTTGTTCGTGTTGGACATCATGCATTTATCGGCGGCGTATCTGCGCTGGTTGGTGATCTGATACCTTATGGAACAGCTGTTGGTGTGCAGGCAAAACTTGCTGGACTCAATATTATTGGCATGAAGCGTGCAGGACTTGAGCGTCAAGATATTCATGCACTCCGTCATGCGGTTGCTATGCTTTTTGATCATAGCAAACCATTTAAAGAGCGTGTCAGTGATGTTGCTTCTTTCTATTCTTCTTCTCAGTCTGTTTCTGAAGTTGTTAATTTTATTAAAGAAGAAGGAAAGCGTTTTTATTGTACACCAAAATTTGAAGGTGTTAGAATAAAAGAACATAAGGATTAAAAATGCCTATTTGGGGAGCCAGAAGTTTTCTTTCCAGCCGTACTGCTATTATAGCAGGAAATGGTGTTCTACCGATTACTGTTGCGCAGACTCTTGAGAAGAATGGAGAAAATCCTTTTCTTGTGCTTTTGCATGGTGAGGCAGATTCTGTTCTTTATCGCTATGAGCATTGCGAGCTATCAATTGTAGAGTTAGCACGACTCGTTAAAATTTTAAAAGAGGCTGGTGTATATAACGTTGTTTTGGCAGGTGGTGTGAAAAAGCGTCCACTTCTTAAACAATTGCGACTGGACTGGACAACATTTTTAGCTCTTCCTAAGTTAATCGGAGCTTTGAAGAGAGGAGACGATGCGTTATTAAAAGCTTTTATACGGGTTATTGAAGCACACGGTTTTTGTGTTATCGGTGCTCACGAAATCGTCCCAGATCTTTTAGCTCCCATAGAATTTAATTTAACAGTACGGCGCGCTACTCCAAAAGAGAAAAAAGATATTTTTTTAGCAGTAGAAGCAGCAAAGCTTTTAGGTCAATTAGATATCGGGCAAGCCGTTGTCGTTGTCCAAGGAAGGGTGGTTGCTCTAGAGGGCGCTGAGGGAACTGATAATATGTTGTGGCGTATTTGTGAAATGCGAGAAAGAGGGCAAATTCCCCTTAAAGGTGGCATTCTTGTAAAATGCGCAAAACCACAACAGGATAATCGCGTTGATTTGCCATCAATTGGGCCCGCGACAATAATGAATATTGCAAAGAGTGGTTTATCTGGTGTTGCGGTGGAGGCAAATAGAAGTCTAATATTATCGGTGAAAACAACAATAGAAAAAGCCAACAAATATTCTTTATTTATAGAGACATTTGAAAAGTTTGGTCATGAATAATTGTTTCTTAAAGATTGCAGTGGTTTCAGGTGAGGAATCTGGTGATTTACTTGGGGCCGATCTAATTTCTTGTTTATTACAACAGATAGGATGCAATATTCATTTGATTGGTGTTGGGGGGAGCCATTTAAAGGCATTAGGCTTAAAAAGCTTTTTTGATTCCCATGATATTGCTTTAATAGGTTTAAAGGAGGTGTTGAAAAAACTACCATTGTTGTTGCTACATATTCGCAATTTATCCAAATTTATTGCACAAGAACAACCTGATTGTTTAATTATTATTGATAGTCCTGATTTCACGCATCGTATTGCAAAAAAGGTACGTGCTTTAGCGCCTTCTATTCCTATCATTAAATATATTGCACCAACCGTTTGGGCATGGAGGCCAGAGCGTGCAAAAGCTATGTGTAGATTTGTTGATCATGTTTTAGCGGTTTTTCCTTTTGAAGAAAAGATTATGCAAGATTTGGGAGGTCCTGCCACGACTTATGTTGGACATCGTCTTTTGACATATCCTCCCCTTTTGAGAATTCAGTCAGAAAAAAAAAGCCAATTAGAACAAAGAAATTTGATCGATACACAAACATTATCGCCTACATTAGTTATTTTGCCAGGATCACGCAATTCAGAAATTCGTTCCTTAATGCCTATTTTTCGAGAAACAGTAGAGATTCTTGTACAACGTATTCCTCATTTACGTATTATTTTACCAACCTTACCTCATTTGGTAGATAGAATCCGGGACTTTGTGCAAGGCTGGAAAAGCAAGATAGAAATTGTAGTTGGTGAAGATGAAAAATGGCGTGCTTTTGCACAAGCAGATGTTGCTCTTGCTGCACATGGAACTGTTTCACTTGAATTAGCCTTAGCAAAAGTTCCTATGGTTCTTTGCTATAAACTTGATTTCTTTTCTAAATTATTTATTTTTCCTAAAATGATGTTATGGAGTGCTGCTCTTCCAAATATTATTGCTGATAAGCCTATTGTTTCGGAATATTTGAATGAATTAATCCGTCCTGGCATGTTAGCAAGACAGGTAGAACAACTTTTGGCTAATCCTTTATTGCGACAGGCACAACTTGATTCCTTTGAGATGGTAGAACAGAAAATGAAAACTGAAGTAGCATCGGGGGTTGTTGGCGCACAAACAATTATCACTCTTTTAAAAAGCAGGAATAAAATTGTATAAATAAAGCAATATTTTAATGATTAATATTTAATTTTAGCAAGAAAATTACAAGCACGTTGGCTTTTAGGATTGGTAAAAAATTCTTCAGAGGCTGCATCTTCAACAATTTTTCCATTTTCTAGAAAGAGTATTCTTTCTGAGACTTTACGTGCGAAGCCCATTTCATGGGTAACACAAAGCATTGTGATCCCTGTATCGGCCAATCGAGCCATCACTTCCAAAACTTCTCCCACACTTTCTGGATCAAGAGCAGAGGTTGGTTCATCAAAAAGCATGACTTCAGGTTCCATACAAAGTGCACGGGCAATCGCAACACGTTGTTGTTGCCCACCAGAAAGTTGTAAAGGATATTTTTCACAGTGTTTTTCAATACCAACATGCGTTAAGTAACGAATTGCCCGTTCTTTTGCTTGTTGTTTGGAAAGTCCCTGAACTGTCATAGGTGCTAAAATACAATTTTGTATAACGCTCATGTGGGGAAATAAATTAAAGTTCTGAAAGACCATTCCTATCTTACGAAGAACATTTTTTTGCTGTTGTATAGGTGCAGTATGGATATCAACGTTATGGATACAGATTGAACCTTTTTGTGCTTGTTCTAATTGATTAATACAACGAATTAACGTTGATTTTCCTGATCCGGATGGTCCACAAATAACGATATGTTCACCAGCTTGAACATTAAAGTTGATATCATGTAGGACCTGAAAGTTTCCATACCATTTATTTAGATTTTGGATAGAGATCACAGGGTTTTTACTGAGAGAGATCGATTTATTATTTTTCAAATTCATCTTATTTTATTCTTTCATTGATGAAGAACTTGATTAATTCAACATCTTGATTTGGTACTGTTTTTTTTATGATCATTTTATTTACCGTAAATATCGAGTGAGGCGCTGCTCGATAAAAACAATAAAACGATGAATGAGTTCAACGATAAAGAGATAGATAAGAGCAGCCCAAACGTAAACTTGAAAATCAAAAGTCCGTGAATAAGCGAGTTTAGCAACCCCCATTAAATCATAAACAGTGATAAGTGAGGCAACAGCACTGGATTTAATCATTAAAATCAACTCATTTCCTAGGGGGCGTAATGCTACAATCATTGCTTGTGGAAGAATAACTCTAAAAAATGTGACAGAGTTGCTTAAACCTAAAGCTTTTGATGCTTCGCGTTGTCCAGTTGTTACGGATAGAAAACTTCCTTTAAATATCTCAGATTGATAGGCAGCAGAATTGAGTGTAAAAATAAAAAGACAACAATACCATGCGTTTTGAAAAAACCACCATAGCCCCACCTGTTGCCAAAAACTGTTCATTGAACCAAGCCCATAATAAAAAAGAAAGAGTTGAGCTAATAAAGGAGAGCCACGGAAAAAATAGACATAAGCATTTGCAAAATATTGTAAAAATGTATTCTTTGATAGACGTGCAAAAGCAATAATCATACCAAGAAAAAGGCCTAGAGAACAAGAAATAGAAACAAGTTCAACAGTAACAATAAAGCCATTAATAAATTTTGGTCCATAATGACTTAAAAGATCAGGATTAAAAAGAAAATAAAGCCACTCAGGAATCATTGACCTAGCACCTTTTTATAGCCTATTTGAGTGTATGTTTCCAAATGGCGTAAGATTGCAGTAAAAACCGCTGAAAATAACAAATAGAGTAAGCATGCTACAAAATAAAATAGCATGGGTTTATTGGTAGCAGCGACAGCTAGATTCGTTTGTCGCATGAGGTCAACAAGCGCGATGGTAGAAACAAGGGATGTATCTTTCAGTAAAGTAAGCCAATTATTAGAAAGTCCTGGCAAGGCATTTCGGATGAGCTGAGGGAAGACAATACGAAAAAATGTGGTTGACCGTGAAAGTCCTAAAGCTTTAGCTGCTTCATATTGACCTTTATCAAAAATATTAAATGCTCCAAGCCAAACTTCACAAGAAAAAGCTGCAAGAACCATACTAAGGGCAAGAACACCAGCAACAAAAGCATTGATACTGAACATGATTTCAAAACTAAAATAGTCAAATAAATTTTGAATAAGGCTTTGTAATCCGTAGTAAACTAAAAACAAAGTTAAAAGCTCTGGTAGCCCACGAAATATCGTTGAAAAGAGGCGTGCCATAGCTTTGGCCATCTTAATATTGGATCGAATCATCACTGCATTGAGAAGTCCTAGAGGAAATCCTAGAAGTCCACAACATAATGCCAATGACAAAGTCATTCCTGCACTGGAAAGTATAACTGCTCCCCATCCACCATTGCTAAATGATAGCAATGCTAAATTTTCAATCATTCTTGTATTCCTCATGAAAGAGTTAGATAATATTTTTTAGCAATAACCAACGGGTTTTATTTAAATATCATATTGATATTTAATAAACATCACTTGTAAAATATTTTCTCATAATTTTTTCATAAGTTCCATCCAAACGAATTTCTTTTATTGCTTCATTGAACTTATTTTTAAGATCATTATTATTTTGACGGACTGCAATTGCAACAGGAAATCTTGTTTCTTCTAGAGTTCCCAAGAGGAGACAACAATCTTTTCCTTCATTTTTAAGCCAATTTAATGCTTGTAATTTATCAACAATAATCACATCAAGTCGATGATTTAAAAGATCACGATTCACTTCTATTGTGGAAGGATAGAGTTTTATTTTCACCTCTTCAGAGGCAAAATGATCTTCTGCATAGAAAGCTTGTGTTGTATTTGATTGCACACCAAGATTTTTATCTCTAAAGGCTTTTGTCGAGATTTCTTTAATTCCCGAAGCTTTGGTAACAATAACAGCCAGTGCTGTATCGTAGTAAGGATCTGTAAAGTCAATTTTTTGTAAACGCTCTTGTGTGAGAGAGAGGGAAGCAATGATAGCATCATATTTTTTTGCAATAAGTCCAGGGATCATTCCCTCGAAGTCTTGTGTAACAATAGTACACTCAACATTTATTTTTTTACAAAGTGCATAGGATATATCAATATCAAGACCCTGCAATTTATTATTTGAGTCAATATAACTGAAGGGAGGATAGGTGCCTTCACTCGCAATTTTTAATGTTTTCGCATCAGCCAATTGGGTGAATAGTGCGGCGCTTATTATAAGAGCTCCTGCTAATAGTTTCATGATGTTCTCCTATTGGATAAGCGGGCAATATGAAATCATTATGTTTTTATAATCTGTAAGCTTTTTGGGAGCAATTCAAAAATTTATTGATGTTTATTTTAGATCATTATGTTGGGCATTATTGATAAAAAAAGAATAAATATCTTATTGCTTGTATGATAGCTTAATTTTCACGAAATTTTTGATTTGAATTATTTCATGAGTAAAAACTGAGGATTTTTCTTGAAAATAAGGCTATTAAATTTGAACATAAAGAAAAAACTAGATTTTAATACGATAAAAATACAACCTTATTGTTGTCATTAGATTCTACAAAATGTTTAGCTCTCAAGGAGCAATTAAAGTTATTTTGATAAATGTAAATTTTCTTATAAAAATGCCGAATTTCTAATTATACCTGCATGTCCAATAAAGATTTAAAAAATACTCCTTAAATATACAGATTGAGTTTTAATTCATAGTGATATCTAATTGATATCGAAAGTAAAATATTTTCTCATAATTTTCTCATAGGTTCCATCGGCGCGGATTTCTTCTATTGCTTTATTAAAACTGTTTTTAAGATCATTATTATTTTGACGGACTGCAATTGCAATAGGAAAATTTGTTTCTTTTAGAGTTCCCAAGAGGAGACAGCAGTCTTTTCCTTCATTTTCAAGCCAATTTAATGCTTTTAATTTATCAAAGATGATGATATCAAGCCGATGGCTTAAAAGATCACGATTAACTTCTGTTGCTGTAGGATAAAGTTTGATATTAACTCCTTCAGAGGCATAATGATCTTCCGCATATGCAGCTTGTGTTGTATTTGATTGTACACCAAGGTTTTTACCTCTAAAGGCTTGCGTTGAGATTTCTTTAATTTCCGAATTTTTGGTAACGATAACAGCGAGTGCTGTGTTGTAGTAAGGATCTGTAAAATCAATTTTTTGTAAGCGCTCTTTTGTAGGAGAAAGGGAAGAAACGATAGCATCATATTTTTTGGCAAGAAGACCGGGAATCATCCCTTCAAAGTCTTGTGTGACAATAGTACATTCAACATTCATTTTTTTACAAAGCGCATAAGATATATCAATATCAAACCCTTGCAGTTTGTTATTTGAGTCAATATAACTAAATGGCGGATAAGAAGCATCGCTTGCAATTTTCAGCGTTTGAGAATTGGCCGATAGGGTAAACAGTGTCGCGCTTATTATAAGAGCTCCTGCTAATAATTTCATTATGTTCTCCTATTAGATAAGCTGGCAAATATGAAACCATCATGAATTTTTATAATCTGTAAGCTCTTTTGGAGCAATGTAAAAAATTTATCTGTGTTCATTTTGCTATCATTATGCTGAATATCATTATCAAAAAAATAATTTCTTTTTATCAAGTATCGGAATAAAAAATACAGGAAAGAAGGTCACCTCTTATTGATTATAGGGTGATTTTTAATAATTTTATTTAAAAATCAATAATTTATCTTTAAAAGAAAAACTATTAACTTAAATACAAAGAAAATTTCAGCTTTTAACAGAACAAAATGTAAAGTGTTTTTATTTCTAATTAGAGAAGCACTTAATGTAAGCTTTTTGCAATTTTATCTGAAGAAGATAGAAAGAAAAATTCTGACATTGCTCGATTTTAATATGTAATAAGGCTTTTAAACATGGGGGAATAATAGGGAATACATTTCCATTAAAGATAATGAGGATTATAAGGTCAAATTTTCAATTTCTTTTTGCTAAATGTTTGGCTAATTCGCAGAAGAGTATTCTCAATTTCTTTACAGAGCTAAAACTTAGAATTTTTTAGTAAATTTTTATGATGATGTTATCTCTGTAGAAAGAGTTTTAAAATCACGTTTTATAAAAATTCTTAAAGGATGTTTTTTGATTACTCTCAATAAAGCTTCAGTAAATTGAAGCTTTATTGATTTCTTTTTTTAATTTGCACGTTCATCTATAGGAACATAGTCACGCATAGCATAGCCTGTGTAGAGTTGTCGAGGACGACCAATTTTTTGTGCAGGGTCTTCAATCATTTCTTTCCATTGTGCCACCCACCCGACACTGCGCGCCAATGCAAAAAGGACAGTAAACATTTCAGTTGGAAAACCTAGAGCTTTTAATGTAATGCCGGAATAGAAATCAACATTGGGATAAAGCTTTTTCTCAATAAAATATTCATCACTTAAGGCAATTTTTTCAAGCTCTATTGCAATATCAAGAAGAGGGTCATCTTGAATGTTGAGTTCTTTTAAAACTTCATGACAGGTTTTTTGCATGATTTTTGCACGTGGATCATAATTTTTATAGACACGGTGCCCAAAGCCCATAAGGCGGAAAGGATCATTTTTATCTTTTGCACGTGCAATAAATTCAGGAATTCTTTTAATAGAACCTATTTCTTGTAGCATTTTTAGGCATGCTTCATTGGCACCACCATGTGCTGGTCCCCAAAGGCATGCAACACCTGCTGCAATACAGGCAAACGGATTAGCACCTGAGGATCCAGCAAGACGTACCGTAGATGTAGAAGCATTTTGTTCATGATCTGCATGAAGGGTAAAGATTTGATCCATCGCCCGAGCAAGCACAGGGTTTGTTTTATATTCTTCACAAGGAACAGCAAAGCACATATGGAGGAAATTTGCAGCATAACTAAGATCATTACGTGGATAAACAAATGCTTGTCCAATACTGTATTTATAGGCCATAGCAGCAAGCGTTGGAACTTTTGAGATAAGACGAACAGAAGCAATCATTCTCTGGTGAGGATCTGTAATATCAATAGAGTCGTGATAGAACGCAGACATAGCGCCAAGGCAGGCAACCATGACGGCCATAGGATGAGAATCACGGCGGAAGCCATGGAAGAAGCGTGCAAATTGTTCGTGGACCATGGTATGCTGCATAATACATCGATCAAATTCATTTTTTTCTTGCTGTGTTGGGAGTTCACCATAAAGTAAAAGATAACAACTTTCGAGAAAGTCTCCTTTTTCAGCCAATTGATCAATAGGATAACCACGATAAAGCAATATGCCTTTATCACCATCGATATAAGTAATTTTTGATTCACAAGAAGCTGTTGAAGTAAAACCAGGATCATAAGTAAAAATATCGGTTTTTTTATAGAGAGAAGCAATTTCAATGACTTCAGGTCCACTCGTGCCTTTACGCAAGGGAAGCTCTACTTTTTTATCATTCACAATAATATATGCGTTATTCTCAGACATTCGGTATTCCTTTCAGATCCTTCACTTCTAAAAATTAAGACTCTGCTTCATCAGAGTGGGGGATGTATAACTGAAGCTTTTCTTACTTATTTAAGGGTAGATTGCCTCTAAAAGTGAGTACATGCAATCTAAAAATATTTCCTTATTGGTCATTATTACTCAATAAGAAATGTATTTCAATGATATAACATAAAAAACTCTTTTAGGGCGCGTTGAGATATCTGTATAGACCCTTATTTGAGGAAATATACTCAGTGTCCATCATGGGCATATTGTTGTGATAAGTTGGTCCTTGATGCGATGAAGGGATTCATCGCGTCCTAATAAAATAAGAACATCCAAAACACCTGGTGATGTTGCACATCCTGTAAGAGCTGCGCGAAGTGGTTGGGCGATAGATCCAAATTTGAGATTCTGTGTTTGTACACAAGAGCGAAGTGTTTCATCTAGAGTTTTTGTATCCCAAGAGGGGCAAGCTTTCAGAGCAAGATAAAGATCGTTTAAAATGGTTCGTCCATTTTTATCTAAGAGTATTTGAGCTTTTTCATCAAGTTGTAAAGGTCGTTGCGTAAAAATGAAGGAGGCATTGTCAATCAGTTCGCACAGTGTTTTTGAACGTTCTTTCAAATGCGGGATTGCTTTTAAAAATTGAACACGGCTTTTTTCATCAAGTTTTTCAATAATTTGTGCTCCCCTATCGGTTTCTGGTAGAATATTAAGAACGGCATCAAAAAGTTCTTGATCATTACTCATACGCATATAGTGTCCGTTGATGGAAATGAGTTTTTTGAGATCAAAACGAGCAGCACCTTTGTTAATATCCTCAATATCAAACCAAGAAATCATATCTTTAAGTGACATCAGTTCGTCATCACCATGACTCCAACCTAAACGGACAAGGTAATTGCGCAAAGCAGCAGGAAGATATCCCATTGTTCGGTAGGCATCAACACCGAGCGCACCATGTCGCTTTGATAATTTTGCACCGTTTTCACCATGGATAAGAGGAATATGGGCCATAACAGGAATGTCCCATCCCATTGCTTTAAAGATAATCGTTTGTCGGGCTGCGTTGGTAAGATGATCGTCACCACGTATAATATGTGTGATGCCCATATCATGATCATCAACGACAACAGCATGCATATAGGTAGGCGAACCATCAGAACGTAAAATAATAAAGTCATCGAGATCTTTATTAGGAAAACGGACATCACCTTGAACACGGTCATGTATGATCGTTTCTCCATCTTGAGGGGCTTTGATGCGAATAACAGGCTTAACACCTTTAGGAGCTTCAGAACTGTCACGGTCCCGCCAACGTCCATCATAACGAGGTGGGCGCCTTTCTGTACGGGCTTTTTCACGCATTTCAGCTAACTCCTCAGGTGAAGCATAACAATAATATGCTTTGCCATTCTTGACCAACTGTTCAGCGATTTGGCGGTGACGTTCTGCACGTTCGAATTGCGAAATAGGGGCGCCATCATAACTAAGACCCATCCAGTGCAAGCCATCTATAATGGCTTTTACAGCTGCTTCTGTTGAACGCTCTCGGTCTGTATCTTCAATTCGTAAAAGCATTTTTCCACCGGTATGTTTTGCATAAAGCCAATTAAAAAGAGCAGTACGAGCACCACCAATGTGAAGGAAGCCAGTGGGTGAAGGGGCAAAACGAGTAATAACAGACACGAATATTTTCCTTTAAACTAAGATATTACTTATGGAATTTTATAGAAAAGTCATGTTAGCATAAGTGATGGGGCGTGCAATAGCCGTATTGCGAGTTCAAAGTGGGGGACTGATGTTTTATAAAAGTAAAGAGGGTTTATCCGAAAAATCTGTTACAGAAAGAAAAAAGCCATGTCAGATAGGGCAGAGTGTTTTTTCTAGGTATAATGATGCAAAGAATGGTAGCTATAATCAACAAAAACTTTTTTTATTGACACTCTTAAAAGAAGTAATCATTTTTTTTCGCAAATGGTTAGAAGATTGTATTAATAAAGAAGTTTCTTTTGGTATCCTTTTTTCGCTGATTTTAGTCTTTTTTGCCCTAGGAATCATTTTCTATTTTCATTTAGAGTGGGAACCAAGTTGGGGACAATTGGGGGCGTTGGTCAGTATTTTTCTGGGAATATTCTATGTTGCACGTTTTTATCGAAAAATATGGATTCCCGTGGGGTTTCTGTTTTGTATTATATTGGGTGTTTTAGCGGCAAAAATAGAAACGTGGCGTATTGCAACACCCATGCTAAGCAGTGACATTGTCACTACATTGACGGGAAGAATTGTTTCTATTGAGTCAGGTGCCAAAGGAGGATTTCGTTTAGTTTTGGATATTTTGAATACAGAAAATCCCGTATTACGCCATAGTCTTCATCGTGTTCGTTTATCGGCAAGATATTTGCCATCTGGCTTAGCGATTGGTGATGGATTGCATGGAAAAGTTAAGATTCGTGCATTCTCTGGGCCGGTGCGTCCAGGAGGCTACGATTTTAGTTTTCATAATTATTTTAAAAGAATTGGAGCACAAGGCGTTTATTTAGGAAAACCAAGAAAAATATCCGTTTCGCAGCCTGATGGAATATTCGCTATCATTCTACAGAAAATTGAAAATTTACGCACGAAGATGACACAAAGAATCCGTATAGCCCTTGAAGGAGAAAAGGGAAGTGTTGCAGCTGCCCTCATAACAGGGCAGCGTGCTGGTATTTCAAATGAGACAAATGAAGCATTACGTACAGCTGGATTAGCTCATATTTTATCAATATCAGGTTTACATATGGCGTTGTTAAGCGGCATAGTTCTTTTGAGTATCCGTAGTTTTTTAGCATTTTTTCCAGTTTTTTCTTCCTATTATTCCAGTAAAAAATTTGCTGCTATCGTTGCTTTTATGATAACAGCTTTTTATTTGTTATTGTCGGGCTTAGCAATATCAGCGCAAAGAAGTTTTGTGATGATTGCTGTTATGTTGGTTGCTATATTGTGTAATCGCTCTGCTATAACAATGCGTAATTTTTCCATTACAGGGTTGATAACTCTAGCGATGACACCCCATGAAATATTAGGTCCTAGCTTTCAAATGTCCTTTTCTGCGACTGCTGCTTTGATCGCTTTTTTTGATTGGTGGAGTGGAAGGTCATTTTTTCGTAAAAGAAAAAAAACTCCCTCTTATGTTGGAGGAGGAGTGATAAATTTTGTTTTCTTATCGATGCTTTCAACATGTGCTTCTTCCTTTGTTGCAGGGAGTGCAAGTGGAATTTATGCTGCTTATCATTTTTCTAATATGGCATCGTTGAGCATTATCAGTAATGCTTTTGCTTTGCCTGTCATCTCAATTTTTGTCATTCCCTTTGGATTAATCGCAGTTCTTGCAATGTTAGGAGGATTCGAATGGCTTCCTCTTCAAATTATGGGTTTTGGAGTTGATCTTGTAATAAAGATTGCACATGCTATCAAGGCTATTTCTCCTGATTTGAATCCTGGTTTTATGCCGTTATCAGCGTTAGTTTTATTGAGTATAGGCTTGGTTGGACTGACTTTTTGCAAAACACCCATCCGGTTCTTTTTTAGTTTGTTTATTTTGGCAGGTATTTCTATTTGTGTAATGCATTCACCTGTACAACTGATTATAGCAGATAATATGCGTCTTGTGGGCGTTATCCATGATAAAAAATTATATATTGATCGTTACCATATTTCTAAGTTCACGACATCCATATGGAAAAAGTCATTTCGTGTGAATGAAACGATTAAACCAACAAAATATGGTCCTTCGTTGCACGGACAATTTATTTGTGATTATCATGTATGTACGTCATTATTAGAAAATGGATTAAGAGTGGTTGTTTTACAGAGAGAAACAGGTCAATGTGTAGAGGCAGATATTCTCATTCAGACATTTGTGATGCATAATCCAACTTGTTACAAGAAGGCAAAAATAATATTTATACCTCAACAATTGTTATCACGAGGAAGCGTTATGATGACCAAAGGTGGAGATATTATTTGGTCTTCGCTAGGGTTTCATAGACCATGGAATATGCACAGACAGCGTTCATAAAAACATATAATCAGTCATATTTTGCTTCACATTTGGATAATGACAAAACAAAAAATAACAGAAGACTTTTCTCATAATATTTTACGGTATTTAAATTGGTAAGTTTATCAACGTCATTGAAATGAGATAATAATCTACAGTTTTCTAGAAATAGATGATTTTTTATATCTGATCATTTTAATTTTTTCAAAAAAATTGATATGTGCATCTTTGTGCATCCTATTGATAGCACAAAATAAATCAAAAATTCTTATTGAATGAGAAAAATGCTAACAAATATTCTCAAAGAAATAAAAAAGATAATTGTTGATTATTCTATTTTATTCTTATCATATATTTCTATAACGAGTAACATCTCTTCAAGCAAAAGATGATGGTCAATTTAAATAGATTGCGTCAAGAGGTTATCTTTTATTATCATTATTATCGGTGGTAATAGGGGTGATAAATGCTGCTTATACGGATAGAAGGCAAAGTCATTTATGAATGTTCAGCAGTTAAAAAAAATGGCAGCTATTAAAGCGCTTGAGTTTGTTGAAGATGGTATGCGGCTTGGAATCGGATCTGGTTCGACAGTCAATGAATTTATTCGTCTTCTAGGTGAGCGTGTTGCGGATGGTTTGCGGGTGACTGGTGTTGCTACTTCAAAATATTCTGAACAACTCTGTCATAAGTTTGGAGTGCCTGTTAGCACTTTAGAACAAATACCTGAGCTGGATCTTGATATTGACGGAGCAGATGAAATTGGTCCTGAGATGATGCTCATTAAAGGGGGAGGGGGAGCATTGTTGTATGAAAAAATTGTAGCGTCGGCATCTCGTGCAATGCTTGTCATTGCGGATGAAACAAAGGTGGTAAAAAGACTTGGTGCTTTTGCACTACCAATTGAAGTTAATCCATTTGGTATCCACACAACATGCAGAGCCATTGAAAAAGTTGCTGATGATTTAGGGCTTTCTGGAAAAATTGCATTGCGAATGAATGGAAAAAATCCTTTTGAAACAGATGGTGGCCATTTTATTCTTGATGCATTTTGGGGCTGCATTTTGCAACCAAAACCATTATCGGATGCACTTCTTGCTATTCCTGGTGTTGTTGAGCATGGACTTTTTTTGGGGTTGGCTTCACGTGCAATTGTCGCTATGGCTGATGGTCAAACAAAAATTTTAGAATCTTTTGATTTTAGAGAAGACAGTTTCATGACGATATGTTAGCACAGTAAAAAAGGGTCTTAAAGATTTTAGGTAGAATAACGAATTAAAATTATAATTAGCGATCGGGGTAATCATTAAATGAAAATAATATTTTCTTTTCAGCGTTTTGTCGTATATTTGGGTGTAGTTGTCGTTTTTGTTGTGAATATTGGAATGGCTTATGCACAAGGTGTGAGCGATCAACATTTAGATTCAGCTAGAAAAGCTATAAGTGCCATTCACGCAACGGATCAGTTTGATAGTTTTTTACCAAATGCGGTAGAAGATCTTAAAACTGTACTGATGAGGGATGATCCAAACTTGGCAGCGGATATTTCTGATATTGTTGATAAGCAGGCGCTTGCTTTAATTAAAAGGCGCTCTGATCTAGAAAAAGAGATTGCTCATGTATATGCAAAATATTTTACTCAAAAAGAACTTGATGCAATAACAACATTTTATAATTCTGATACCGGTAAAAAGTTTTTGACAGAAGTTCCCAATATCGCACGTGATTCTTACTCAGCATTTGATATATGGCGTACTGCTTTTATGCAGGATCTTGTAGAAAATGTGAGAAAAGAGATGTCTGAAACACTTAATTTTAATAATTCTACGATGCCTACAAATGTGCCTATAAAATCAGAATCTTCAGGAAATAAAAAATAGCTTGATTGATATCATGACAACCAATGGGCAATTTCTGATTTTTAAAATAGCGGCGGTTTTCCCGCCGTTTTAAATATTTTAATGAGAATAAGTCTTTTTAGAATACTGCTTTATAAAAAAGGCTTCTTCAAAAGAAAAAAAGACTTTCATTTGATAATAAAAGATCTTAGCTTACTCTTGCAGATGTATAAGAAGGAATAATTCGTGGGCTCTTTTGACTTTGATTTATTTGTTATTGGAAGTGGTTCTGGTGGAGTGCGTGCAGCACGGCTTGCTGGAGGTCTTGGCAAGCGGGTCGCTATAGCAGAGGAATATCGTATAGGGGGCACTTGTGTTATTCGTGGTTGCGTTCCCAAAAAACTTTATGTTTATGCATCACAATATGTAAAAGAATTTAAGAAAAGTGTTGGTTTTGGGTGGGAATATGCGGATCCAATTTTTAGCTGGGAAAAGTTGGTTGCAGCTAAAAATAAAGAAATATCAAGGTTAGAAGGGTTGTATCGTAAGGGATTAGAAAATAACAATGTGCATATTTATGAAAGTCGTGCTACTTTTATAGATGATCACACATTAGAGCTTTCTGCCACGGGTGAGCGGGTAAGTGCAGAAAAAATTTTGATTGCAACAGGGGCAAAACTTGCACCAAATACGTCCATAGAAGGTGGTGAATTTTGCCTTACTTCTAATGAGATTTTTGACCTTAATCAACTCCCAAAATCAATAGTGATTGTTGGGGGAGGGTATATTGGTGTTGAATTTGCTAATATTTTTCATGAATTAGGTGTAAAAACAACACTCCTTCATCGTGGTGATTTAATCCTTCGTAATTTTGATCATGATTTGCGGCAATTGCTCAGCGATGCAATGATTGAAAAAGGGATTTCTATTCTCTATGGCATAACAATTTCTAAAGTGCAGGCTGCAGAAAATTGTTATGAAGTTGTTTTATCAAATGGGAAAATAATCAGAGCCGATCAGATTATGTTGGCTACGGGGCGTGTACCAAATACAATGGGTTTAAGACTTGAGCGGGCAGGTGTTAAGGTGAATGAATTTGGTGCAGTTGTTGTTGATGAGAAAATGACAACAAATATCCCCCATATTTGGGCTGTTGGTGATGTAACAGGTCATATTCAATTAACACCCGTTGCGATTCATGATGCAATGTGTTTTGTTAAGACAGCATTTGAGAATATTCCAACAACACCTGATTATGATTTAATTACAACAGCAGTTTTTTCACAGCCAGAGATTGGAACGGTTGGTCTTTCAGAAGAGGAGGCGGTAAAGCATTATAAGCGTCTTGAAATTTATCGTACAGTTTTTCGTCCTATGCGTAATGTTCTTTCTGGTAGTTCAGAGAAAATGCTTATGAAACTCATTGTTGATGGTGAAAGCCGTATTGTTGTGGGCGCTCATATTTTAGGGGAAAACGCTGGTGAGATGGCACAGCTTATTGGGATAGCTCTCAAAGGAAAGCTGACGAAGGATATCTTTGATGAAACGATGGCAGTGCATCCAACGATGGCAGAAGAATTGGTAACGATGTATAAACCAAATTATATATATGAAAATGGGAAGAAAATAGAAAGTTAAACAGCATATATTGCGGTAAAAAGCTTTTGATATGCCAATCTGTAAGATTAATCTTTAGAGAGAGTGTAATGATAAAAGAATGGGCACCTGACTCTTGGAGAACAAGGCCAATTAAACAAGTTCCGACTTATCCGGATAAGTCTATGTTAGAAGATGTTGAACGAAAACTGAGAAGTTACCCTCCTTTAGTTTTTGCCGGTGAAGCACGTGATTTAAAAAATGAATTAGCAGCTGTTGCAAAAGGACAAGCTTTTTTATTGCAAGGTGGTGATTGTGCCGAAAGCTTTGCAGAACATGAAGCTGATAATATTCGTGATTTTTTTCGTGTATTTTTGCAAATGGCGATTGTTTTGACCTTTGGTAGTTCTAAACCAGTTGTTAAAATTGGTCGTATTGCTGGTCAATTTGCAAAGCCTCGCTCTTCTGATATTGAAAGAAAAGAGGGAGTTGAATTTCCTGCTTATCGTGGGGATATTATTAATGGCATTGAATTTGAAGCAGGTTCTCGTATTCCAGATCCGCAACGGATGTCTATGGCTTATCGCCAATCTGCGGCAACACTTAATCTATTGCGTGCTTTTTCACAAGGCGGCTATGCTAATTTAGAAAATGTTCACACATGGATGTTGAGTTTTGTTTCTAACAGTCCGCAGGGAGAACGTTATGAATTATTGGCAGAGCGTATTTCTGAAGCAATTGATTTTATGCGTTCTATAGGGATTACATCCAAAACACATTCTTCATTGCGTGAAACATCTTTTTATACCAGTCATGAAGCACTGTTGCTTGGTTATGAAGAGGCTTTGACTCGGATTGATTCAACTTCAGGAAATTGGTATGCAACATCTGGTCATATGTTATGGATTGGTGACCGTACGCGTCAGATTGACCATGCTCACGTTGAATATTGTCGCGGCATTAAGAATCCTATAGGATTAAAATGTGGTCCTTCCATTGAGTCTGATGAGCTTTTAAAATTAATTGATATTTTAAATCCTGAAAACGAGCTGGGGCGGCTTACTCTCATTACGCGCTTTGGTTATGATAAAGTTGAAAGTTATCTGCCTAAACTCATCCGTGCCGTTGAACGCGAGAAGCGTGCGGTTATATGGTCATGTGATCCAATGCATGGCAATACAATTACTGCCAATGGTTATAAGACGCGTCCCTTTGATTATGTTTTAAAAGAAGTAGAGAATTTTTTTGCAGTGCATCGTGGAGAGGGAACTTATCCAGGAGGCATTCATATTGAGATGACAGGTCGTGATGTTACTGAATGTACAGGAGGGGCGCATGCCATTTCTGTGGACGATTTATCTGATCGTTATCATACGCAATGTGATCCACGGTTAAATGCAGATCAAGCGTTAGAATTGGCTTTTCTTGTTGCTGAACTCCTTAAAAAAAATCGCGTGACTGACTCGTTAGCAATTGCTGCTGGGGGGTAGGCAAAAATTTGCCTAATATTTTTTTAGATCATTATGGCAGAAGAGAATTTTAAAAAATGATATTTCCGATGATGAAGAATAAAGTTGTGGTTACTAAACTGATGAAATGATACAAAGGCTTATGAAAAATGATTTTCGGGTATCAATTGCTCAATTAAATCCTATTGTCGGTGATATTGAGGGGAATTTTTCTTTAGCTGTCATGGCGCATCAAAAGGCCAAAGAAGAGGGGGCTGATCTTGTTTTATTCACAGAACTTTTTATAAGCGCTTATCCGCCGGAAGATCTTGTTCTAAAACCTGCTTTTACAAAAACATGTGAAGAGACTGTTGAGAAATTAGCAAAGATAACCGTAGGCGGACCAGGAATTATCATTGGACTTCCATTAAGACGCAATGGCAATATTTACAACGGTGTCATGCTTCTTGATGAAGGGAGAGTCATTGCCGAAAGTTTGAAGTTTGATTTACCTAATTATGCTGAATTTGATGAAAAGCGTTTATTTTCTTCAGGTCCACGTCCTCAGCCTATTGTTTATCATGGAATTAAATTAGGAATAGTCATTTGTGAGGATATTTGGAATGATTCCTCTCTTAGTACAGAGCTTAAAGATAAAGGAGCGGAAATTATTCTTGTCGCTAACGGATCTCCCTACTATCGTAATAAAACTTTAAGACGTATAGATGTTGTTCATACGCAAGCTCTACAATCTGGGGTGCCAATTATTTATGCTAATCAAGTTGGTGGTCAAGATGAATTCGTTTTTGATGGCGGGTCTTTTGCCTTGAATGGACAAGGCAAAAAGATATTTCAAATGAAACACTTTGATAGCCATATTGCTTTAAGCCATTGGCAAAAAACAACGACGGGATGGTACTGTATTTCAGGTCCTAATGAAAGTCTTCTCAATGGATTAGCGGCCGATTATCAAGCTTGTGTTTTAGGTTTGAAAGATTACGTTAATAAAAACGGCTTTAAGGATGTTATTCTTGGTCTTTCAGGAGGAATTGATTCAGCCCTGTGTACGGCAATGGCGGTGGATGCTCTTGGTGCTGAGAGGGTTCGCACCATTATGATGCCCTATCATTATACTTCGCAAGAATCATTAAAAGATGCCAAAGAATGTGCTGATCTTTTGGGATGTTGTTATGAAATCATACCGATTGCACAACCTGTTGAGGCTTTTTTAAAGACAATGGCACCTGTTTTTTCAGGGTTATCCTCTGACGTCACAGAAGAAAATCTTCAAAGTCGTATACGCGGTACACTTTTAATGGCGCTTTCAAATAAATTCGGCTCAATGGTGGTAACGACAGGCAATAAGTCAGAAATGGCTGTGGGATATGCAACATTGTATGGGGATATGAATGGCGGGTTTAATCCTCTTAAAGATATTTATAAAATGCAGGTTTATGCATTAGCTGAGTGGCGCAATAAAAATCACTTGCACAATTTGAGAGGACCAGAAGGAATTGTCATTCCATCCAATATTATAGAAAAAGCGCCTTCTGCAGAGCTGCGGGAAAATCAAAAAGATGAAGATTCACTTCCACCTTATCCTATTCTAGATGATATTTTGCAATCTCTTGTAGAAAATGACATGAGTATTGGTGATATTGTTCAACGTGGGTATTCACGGGAAATTGTTGAGAAAATTGAACAGCTTCTTTATAGTGCTGAATATAAAAGGCGACAATCTGCACCCGGTGTAAAAATCAGTTACAAGAATTTCGGACGCGATCGTCGCTATCCTATAGTCAATCATTTTCGCGATAAAAATTGAGTATTATGTTATGGTTAAAGTTCGTTTTGCTCCCTCTCCAACAGGTTATATTCATATTGGCAATATCCGTATTGCGCTTTTCAATTGGCTTTATGCGCAAGCGCATAAAGGAGAATTTATTTTGCGCTATGATGATACAGATGTTGAACGTTCTAAACAAGAATATATTGATGCTATTGCTGTTGACCTTGAATGGCTTGGTATTCAACCAGATTCAATTTATTACCAATCTAAGCGATTTAATCGATATGATGAAGTTGCGGAAATTCTCAAACAACGCGGGCTTCTTTATCCCTGTTATGAGACTGCAGAAGAATTAGAGCGGCGTCGTAAAATCCAGCTTTCACGCAAATTACCTCCTATTTATAACCGTGCAGCATTAAAATTGACAGCAGAAGAGAAAAAAAACTTTGAATCTCAAGGTCGTAAACCCCATTGGCGTTTTCTTCTTCCTAATTTTGAAAGTGATCCTTTACAAACAAAGCGAACAGAAGTTTGCTGGAATGATGCAATAAAGGGAAAGCAGACGATTGATTTGGCTTCTCTTTCAGATCCTGTTCTTATTCGTGAAGATGGAAGCTATCTTTATACATTGCCGTCTATTGTTGATGATGTAGATATGGCTATTACGCATATTATTCGTGGGGATGATCATATTACAAATACAGGCGCTCAAATTGCTCTTTTTAAAGCTCTTAATGCAGAATTACCGGTTTTTGCTCATACCAATTTATTGGCGACAGTTTTAGGAAAAGGATTTTCAAAACGTAATAATGATCTTTCTATTCGTTCTCTACGGGAAAAAGGATTTGAATCTATAGCTGTTCAATGCCTTGCCGTTTTGATTGGGACATCACAAAATGTACATCCCTATCCCCATCAAGCAGCGCTTTTAGAGCATTTTAATTTACAAGATACATCAAAATCGGTTGCAAAATTTGATATTGCTGATCTTCTTTCTTTGAATAGTCATCTTGTCCATGAACTAAGTTATGAGGACGTTAAAATGCGCCTTAAAAAACTTTCTATTGAGGGAGATAAGGCGGAATATTTCTGGAACGCGATAAGACGCAATATTGATAAAGTCAATGATGCTGTTTTGTGGTGGAAAATCATTCATGATGAACAGAATTTTGATACAGTGGCACTAGAGGATCGTGTATTTGTGCGTCAATCACTCGATTTCTTACCTGAAGGTGCTTTGAATGAGGAAAGTTGGAAAATTTGGACAACAGCATTAAAAGAAAAAACAGGTCGGAAAGGAAAGTCCTTATTTATGCCATTACGTCAAGCACTTACGGGCATGGATCATGGACCTGAAATGGGAAAGCTTTTGCAGCTTTTAGGGCGTGAAAAGGTAATAGAAAGACTCTCTAAGAAATAAGAGAAACTTTTAAAAGGCATCTTTTATTTACTTTATGCTTACAGAGAGTAAAGGACGAGTCTATCTACGCGTCTTTATGAGCATGAATGCAGGAATATCATCACCAAATCCAAGGGGCGTGTAATTCTTATTTTTTCGTGAGCGTTGTTGCTCAGATGGCTTCTCCTTATTATTTGCATTTTTGATATATTCTGTTTTATTCTCTTCTACAGATTTTTTAGTGTGAGCAACAGGCTCTTTTGGAGCAGTTTTCTTTGATGATTTTGAAGATTTTTTCTTTACAACAATATCTTCTGTTTGAGCATCGGCTATTAAAGTTGAAAGATCTCCATTGAGCCATTCAATTTTTTCATTACTCATTTCCTCGATGGCATTGATATATTTTTGATCAGCTTTTGTAACGATTGTAAAGGCTTTTCCGCTGCGATTTGCACGTCCTGTACGACCAATTCGATGGATATAGTCTTCAGCATGTGTCGGAACATCATAGTTAAATACATGACTTACAGCTGGAATATCGAGACCGCGGGCAGCAACATCAGAAGCAACAAGAAGTGTAAGTTTATTATTTTTAAAATCAGCTAGGGTGTTCATGCGCGAATATTGGTCCATATCTCCATGAAGTGCCCCTACATTAAAGTTATGTTTGATAAGCGATCTAAAAAGTTCAGAGATATCTTTCTTTCGATTACAGAAAATGATTGCATTTTGAAGCTCTGCACCTTCATTTTGGATCAGCTCTCGTAAAACCGCTCTTTTATCCCATGATTTATTTCCAGATTTGACAAGCCGTTGTGTAATTGTGGTAGCTGTTGAGGAAGCTTTTGTAACTTCAACAGATACAGGAGAATGTAAAAATTGTTTCGTTAGCTTTGTAATTTCTGGCGCCATTGTTGCAGAAAAGAACAAAGTTTGACGCGTAAAAGGGGTTAGTTTACAGATGCGTTCAATATCAGGAATAAAGCCCATATCCAACATGCGATCAGCTTCATCAATCACAAGGATTTCAACGCCCATCAGGAGCAGTTTACCGCGCTCGCAATGATCAAGAAGGCGCCCTGGTGTTGCTATAAGAACATCAGCTCCCCGTTCAAGTTTGCGATCTTGGAGTTCAAAAGAAACGCCACCAATCAAAAGAGCAACATTTAAACGATGATTTATGCCGTATTTATCGAAATTTTCTTCAACTTGAGCTGCAATTTCTCTTGTTGGTTCTAAGATAAGCGTACGGGGCATGCGTGCTCTTGCACGACCTTTTTCAAGGAGAGTGAGCATAGGCAATACGAAAGACGCGGTTTTACCTGTTCCCGTTTGGGCAATTCCTAAAACGTCTTTTCTTTGAAGGACATGCGGAATTGTTTCACTTTGAATAGGTGTCGGAGCTGTATACCCCGCTGATTTCACCGCATTAATAACCTTTGCGGAAAGACCTAAATCATCAAAACTGTTTAAAGATGGTATCATTTTTTTATCAACTGCTCTGTGATTTTAACTGCGCTATCTAATGATGATTATAACCAATATTCTACACTCTTTAAAAGTGTTAAGATGTTTTCACAAAAAAACTAACTATAACAATCATATACATATAAAACGCATAATACAATCATTAATAGCGAAATTGTTCTGATAAAATGCGCTCATCCCATGAATGATTTGAGTCAAAAAGGATTGAAGCTGTTACTTCTGTTGCCATTGAAATAGTAACTGAATGAACAGATTTAACTTCAATATTATCTGCAGCAGCGTTTACAGGGCGTTTGTCAGGTTCAAGCATATCAAAGCGCACTGTTACTGTATCGGGAAGCAAAGCTCCATGCCAACGCCGAGGGCGAAAAGGGCTAACGGGAGTGAGGGCCATAAGGGGAGCCATAAGAGGTAAGATAGGTCCTTGTGCTGATAAATTATAGGCGGTTGATCCAGCTGGTGTAGCGACGAGGATACCATCACAACTTAATTGTTCCATGCGTACGTTGTTATCAATGGTGATGCGAATTTTTGCCGCTTGATAAGATTGCCGAAAGAGGGATACTTCATTAATTGCAAGCGCCTCGATAGAATCTTGACATTCAGATTTTGCAATCATGCGCAGGGGATGGATTTCTTTTTTATGTGCGGCAGCAATACGATTGGGCAATTTTTTTTCATGAAATTCATTCATAAGAAATCCTACAGAACCTTGATTCATACCATAAATAGGTTTGCCTGTGTTCATGACATCTCGTACGGTTTGTAACATTGTCCCATCACCACCGATTGCAACAACAATATCAGTTTCTTCCAGAGAAGAATGACCATAAACGGAAATTAATTTATGGGTAGCTTTGATAGCCTCCTCAGTTTCTGCGGAAATAAAATGAAAGCGACTTGGTAATGTAGCCATTTAAAAATTATCCTGATACTTATAATTTATGTTGTAACTTATTTTTGAGAGTTTTGAAGTTGTAATAAAAGCTCTTTTTATAATAAAAAGAGCATTGAATAAAGAGAAGTTATTTCAAGGTAAAGTATCATTAAAAAGTAAAAGGAATGCGTCGTTAGATAAATTACAAACGAGTAATTTTTTTATTAGAATGATAATTTAGCATTGAAGCTAAGAGTATGATTAGTTAAAAGACCATAACTGATTTTAATAATCAGTGTGAAGCACCCGTAGCTCAGCTGGATAGAGCGCTGCCCTCCGAAGGCAGAGGTCACAGATTCGAATTCTGTCGGGTGCACCAAATTCTTCAACTTCATATCATCCTAAATAACAATATTACCTAAAAAAAAGCCAATTTCCTCTTTTATGAAAATGGTCATTTGAGTTGTTTATTAAGTTTTGTAGCGAATAAGCAAATAATTTCAAGAGAAGTAAAATTTACGGCTGCGTATATAATTTTTCGGTTAGTCATTTTGAATATCGAGATAAAAAAGCAAGATTATCTAAATATGCTTTCAATTTAACTATAAACATTTATAACATAAAAATACATATTAATTCAATATGTTATTGTACAACTGATCTGACGATGTTGACAGTAGATCGCTAAATATATTGTTTTGAGCATTAAAATAGATAGCTAAATTTGCTTTTATTCTATTTTTGGAGTTAAAGGCTGTTATGGTGATATGGAACGCGGATGAGGAATATCACCAGTTAAAGGAATAATAAGGGGGAAAAAACAACCGTCAAGATTTGAATTGTTTCAAAATGCTGTATTCGATATGGTTATCTGGTGATTTCTCTATACACCAATATTGCCAGTTATGTTGGATGAGGGATTGTTTAGCTTTAATCAACTTTTTTATATACCGAACGCTAATTATGGTGGTTATTTAGTTGGGAGTATGTTCTTTACGTTTGGCAGTAGTTGGGATTATATCTTTTACTCCTCGCATACTATCTTGTGCAGCTATAGTAATGAGTGCACTTAATTATTTCCATGGCGTTAACACTTAGTCCTTTTGATCCGTTTTGCTGTTGGTGAATGATGGTTTTGGGTTCTATTATGGTCATGCAGCATAGCCATAATGGGCGGATTATTTCTTCGCTTTAGGCAGGTGTAGGAGTTGGTATTCTCCTAGGTAATGAATATGTTATTATTAGCTTGAATATGACAACTATATCAAAAAACACCTCCGTTATTTCTTCCATTGCAAATGAAACCGCTCCTGTTAATCAGAAAAAACCATCTAAAATATGAATAGATCAATTAAATGGATTTCGTGACTGGTCATGTATATATATTATCGCATTCGTGCTTTAAAAGATTTTGGTGATGTAAAAAAGGCGGTCTAGATGCTTTTATTGAAAATGAAAGAGCAATCTCTCTCATGATGGCAATTGCTGGGTTGCTGATAATGCCGTGTTGTAAAATCTAGTCGTGTTTATGAAAATACAAGGGGCTATGGCAATACTGCCATTGGTGGCTATGTTTTATGGCAATACCCTTATATGTGATAAAACCTATGTGTATTTTTGTGCTCATATTTATGACAATGCTCATCTTTTTTATAATGGTTGAGTTTATCATTATGCGCGGGTTTATGGGAATGCAAAATTATCCGGTAGTGCACGTATTCATAGCAATGCCGCGGTTTATGATCATGCGGTTATTAGGCAAGGTTTACCGCAATGCTAGCATGGGGTATCATACTGATGGGTATAGCTCTGTTTATGGCAATGCAAGAATAAAAAGACATAGCGATTTATATTCGGTTCCCATAAATTTTGAGGTTTATGAAAGCAATAACGTTATCAAGATTGATAAACAGAATAAATGACAGACGTAGGGGCGCTTTTTTGATGGTTATAAACGCATCATAAAAGAAAGCTGTGCCATTGATATGACGCTGCTTTTAAATAGAGGTACTACAAATCATACAAAAGAAATCAATAATGCATATATACAAAACGTATCATATTGCAAACGCTCTATTCTATTGATTAAAACTGATCAATAGGAACGTAAATGACAGGTATAATATTTAATCACTCATTTGAATTACAGAATCTATAAACACTTTTGTATGGCTATAAAACGTATTAAGAATAACGCTCGCATTTTTGAAGTGGTCATTTGACACAAAGTACATTATCAAAATGTCTCAACGCTTAGTAGGTTCATATCAAGACAATCAAGAGAAAATGCGTATTAAGTGAATATTTGTAACAAAACCCGTTGTTTAAATTTACAAGCATTGGTTTTAAAAGCAGCTTTTCAGAAGACAATAAACAACCGCTTTTTATAAAATCTAAGGCTTTTAAACTGTTATAAAACCCAGGTTTCAAACGTTTTTATAGAGATATCATTTTATGTCTCTAAACGTTTAAACATTCATTTAGTGAGGTTCTCATAAGCGTATTTTTACTTTGCATTTAAACTGTAACTTTTAAAACGTTTTTTGCTTGTTTTCCTGCGTTATATCATTAAAAATCTTTTGATTTCTACGACATAACATTATCAATTTCATTACCTATTGTGATGATAATATCTATATAATGTCTGCTTATTATTGACTAACTTTTTAGTAAGCGCCGCTTTAAAATCGACTTATCTTTAAATCCTTTTATGTGCCCTTAATGAATTAAAACCTATTCTATGATAGTTTCAAATGATTATTTCTTTTAAGATTTAGCTCAAAAAAAAGAGGAAACCCCATACCATTCTTTAAACGCATGCAATTTATGTTATCGATAATTTCAAACGATTACGTTTTTAATAATGCGATTTGTGTGTGATAAAAACGTATCATAAAATTTATGAACTGTTATGAATGATAGCTGCGTTCACTTCATTTGAATGTTTACATGCGTTATAATATTTGCATCATGATTTGCTTTTTATGGTCTATCCATACATGGTAATTGTTTATGAAAAATGGTTAATTAAATCACGTATAAAAGTGTAGATTTTAAATGGGATTCATATAAAATAATTTGCACACAAACTATTGACTTTATTATATTTTTTTAGGAATAAGATTCCATCTCGTTTAGACGTTGCAAAAGAAATCACCAAATACCTTATTGATAAGATTCTTCTCTTACACGGCGTTATCACTTTTGTTTGCAAAAATCTGCTTTGCTTTTGACTTTTGATATGGATACAACCTCTTTTGAGGTAGAGCAAAGAATTTTTTAATCATGGAGAGTGCAACAGAGTTCTTCAAAAATCTTGATTGGTCTGTTGAAAAAATTAAAGAGTTAGATAATTATTCAGCATGTTATCAACTCCCAGATTGTGAAGTACAAATTCTTTATAATGACGCAATTATCAAAGGTTATCCGTAAGTTGATGTTGGAGTTTCGATTAGTACTGGTATTTTAGCTGCTGCCTATATGGTAATTGATCCCTATCAATTCTCAGCACTTACAAGATCTACAACTTGATTTTTATAAAAAGGGGTTGAGAGTTTGTGAAGAAGAAATATATGCGGATTGGTTGGAATTAAGCGGGATTATGTCTTGAAATAGGCGATAGAAAAAATTGATCTTCATAAATGCTTTTATTCCAGATATGGAGCACCACCTTGGCGATAGAGTGAAGTTGGAGGGCACATAAAGGTTATCAAGGTAGATGATGCAGATTATAGCTTACTTCATATTGGTGCACTGGCTTTATTGGGTGATGTTGCAACCTTACAATCTTATTATCAAAGTTTCGGTGCAGAGAATCATTTAGGCTTTGATGAAAATACCCAATAGCTTCATTTTGAACGTGTATTGGCTTTAGTCAAAGAAGTAGTCAAATCTAAGCAACACAGCTACGCTTTCATTGCAAAAGTAGTAAAAAATATGAACCATCTGGAAGAAAAACAAAGTTCTTAATAAGAGCTTTCCAGAGAGGTGGAGTTTCATTCTTGGAAGGAAAAAAATAGCTAAATTTATCGAAACAAAAGCTAAGGAATAGCTCCTTAAGAAATATCAAGAAGATCTAAAAAGATTATAGGAGCCAGAGTCTGGTTTAAAGATGCCATCATCAGTTGAGTGAACTCAACAATGGTGGAGTTTTATCCATTGGCGGAAATCTGATGTTTGAAAGAGGCTTTCTTGATGTGAAGGTAATATTGTAATAAATAATTATTATAAATCAATATGTTGTATATATTCATTGTTTTGAGATTAATGACCATTGACAAATAATTTTGCACCATTTTCTCTCTTCCAGCTTTTTGTCAATCATCAATGAAAATTTTTTATAATGGAAAGTTCATTGATAATATAACTTTTGTATGTCATTACTTTACGCTTAAAAAAAATACAAAAATAATGAAATGCAATTGAGTTATCAACTGCTTATTCTTTTCAATTTTTAATCATAAAAAAATCTTTTTATTCATTTTGCTTATAAAAAGAATTAGCTTTTTTCTGGTGATACAAGTGGAGAAATAAGGATTTTAGATATGTTTCGGCGTTCCATTTCAATCACTTTAAAGTGTAAACCATCAGTTTCAAAACTTTCTCCCTCATTTGGTAAATGACCAAACTGCCAAAGCATAAAGCCTGCCAGAGTCGTATAACGATCTGCTTCATCCACAAGGTTACGCCCAAGATAACCACTTAAACGGCGGATATCAGCATATCCCTCAACAAGAAGACTGCCATTTTCAAGTTGTTCTGCGATCATAAGTTCTTCATCGTCATCAGGAAAGTCTCCTGCAATAGCTTCGAGAATATCGGTTGGTGTTGCAATTCCTTCAAAAGATCCATGCTCATCAACAATAATTGCAAGCTGAATCGAAGAATGACGTAATTGCTCCATCAATCGTAAAACACTTGTATTTTCATGAACAACGAGGGGTTCTCGCATAGCTTTTTTCCAATTAATCTTTTTCCCCTCAGCCAAATTCAAAAGAAGATCTTTTGTCAATGCAACGCCAACAAATTCATCCACTTTTTCACGCGCAAGAATTAAGCGGCTATGTTTAACCTTTTGTAATTCTTCACGCATTTCATTTTCATCAGCATTTAAATCTAACCACTCAATCTCATTACGCGGCGACATGATAGAGCGAACAGGGCGATCAGCTAAATCGAGAACACCACGAATCATCTCCTTTTCTTCTGGTCTAAACAACTCAGAAGCTGCGGCCTGTTCAGCAATAACATCTACAGTCTCAGCAAGGTGACTATCTTTGCTTCCTCCTCCTAAGAGCCTCAAAACAGCATCAGCTGTTCTACTGCGTAGATCATTCGTTTTAATCATTTTTTCACGGTTACGACGTCCAATTTGATTAAAAGCTTCGATAAGAACAGAAAAACCAATAGCAGCATACAAATACCCTTTTGGAATATGAAAACCAAATCCTTCAACAATGAGAGTAAAACCAATCATCATCAAAAAACCAAGACAAAGGATTACAATAGTGGGATGACGATTAATAAAACGCATAAGAGCACCAGATCCGCACATCATTACTCCCATAGCAGCTATGACTGCGATATACATAACTGCTGCCTGCTCTTTTGCAATCATACCTGTTGCGGTAATAATACTGTCTAGTGAAAAAACGGCATCCAGCACCACGACTTGGACGATTACTTGCCAAAAAACAGCATAACCAACGCCTGTTTTTCTTTCATGTGATACTCCTTCTAACCTTTCATGTAATTCTAGCGTTCCCTTTGCGAGCAAAAAGGCTCCACCACCGATTAAAATAAAGCTATGCCAACTAAATACAAAAGATGAAAGTGAAAGAATTACTCTATCGAGTCTCATAACCCATCCAATAACGGTAAGAAGAAAAAGCCGCATAATTAATGCTAAAGTAAGACCTATAAAGCGTGCGCGGTCACGCAAATTCAGTGGCAATTTTTCAGCTAAAATTGCAATAAAGATAAGGTTATCTATTCCTAAAACAATTTCGAGAAAAACCAGCGTGATCAAACCAAACCACGCATGGGGATCAGTGATCCATTCCATCATTCCTTACCTTTTAGAAGCTTAAAAGCGCGCGATTGACAAAAAAAATTCATAGGCTTTTATTCGTATATTGGATCATGAACATTGAATGTAAAAAACTTATATTCAAAGAAAAAAACAGCACAATATTGCTTGAATGCATGTGATTTTTGATAAAACAAAATGATGCCCCATCCCGCTTACAACCACAAGAAGGTTCCTCTAATTTTCGCTCGGGCATTATGCTCGATAATCCTCTAACTATAGGTTCTGTATAACAATCAGAACATTTATTTATAAAGCTTGTTATAATGGGTTTATTTTTATATAAGATCAAGTGGTGAATATCATATTTTTAACCTTACAGACAATGAGTTTATATAACAAACAACAAAATATCTGGACATCTATCCTTAGGAGCGTTATAGAAACGCTCATTCACGTCTTTTGAGAAGCTTATGGGTGATTAGCTCAGTCGGTAGAGCAGCTGACTCTTAATCAGCGGGTCGTGGGTTCGATCCCCTCATCACCCACCATTTTATTTTATACCGTAAATAACTTATTGATTGCGTAATTTTTTTAAGGTACGAGTTGCTAAATAAAATTGGGCAGTAGGATTTCCCCATATCTGTTTGTTTAAAAGTGAAGATTGTTGATATAGCTTAGTCATCGGTGTTTGTACTTTTTAGGGGACTCAAAGAACTTCCAAAGGACATTTAAAGATCTTTTAATGCGTATTGTTTCTTTTTTTTAAGTCGCAATTGGTAAGGAGAAGCTTCTTACCGACAATTGTGTTATTTAAAAGGGTACAAAAATCAACAGTTTTCACTTTATTTTAATATAAATTGATTAAAGTTTTTGGGATTTTTAGCATATTGTTTAAAGACAGAAGAAACTTTACACTTTAGTTGTGTCAGCAGCGTGGATATTTTTTGATAACTCTCCCGCTTAAACAAAAAACTTCTGTAATAATCATCAGTATTCCAAGAGGGTAAATCAATATAAAATAAAGTAGTTAGCTGGACATACAATTCAAGTCGTGAATGCTTAGCGAAAAACATGAATAACATGATCACGTTCTATAATAGCGAAGTACAACGTTTTAATAATGCTTATGGGCATTTTGATAGCAGGATACGTAAAAATGCTGTAGACAATTTTGTTAACGTTGATGCTAAAAAAATCAGTTGGAGTAGTAGTCTAAAAGAAGAGTTTGTAAGAGGAAAAATTTCCGAATTTGAAAGTAATTGTTCAGTTCAAAGTCTTTATCGTCCCTTTACAAAGCAATGGCTCTATTACAATCGTATTTTTAATGAAAGAACTTACCAGATGCCTCGTATATTTCCGATGGGGCAAGTAGTCGAAAATAAGGTAATACAAATTACAGGTATAGGAGTAAATGGTTTTTCTACCCTAATGATAAAAGATTTACCTGATGTTAATGCTATGGCTGCTAGCCAATGCTTTCCAAGATATTTTTATGAAGAGACTACAATTTCAAAGAATAAAAACAAAAAACAATCCCATTTATTTACAGACTTTACAGAAGCAAACACAACAGCTGGTTTACAGAAGCGTGATGGCATTACAGATGCGGGATTAGCACATTTTAAAGCGGCTTATCCTAATGAAACCATAACAAAAGATGATTTATTCTATTATGTTTACGGTCTACTTCATTCGGAAGGTTATCGCTCTCGTTATGCTGATAACCTCTCTAAAGAATTGCCTCGTATCCCTTGTGTAAAAAGTGCTGAAGATTTTTGGAAGTTTGTAACAGCAGGGCGTAAACTGGGGCATTTGCACGTGAATTATGAAACTGTAGAGCCTTATCCAGTGACCTTTAAAAAGGGTAATCCAAAATTAACTGATATCTCTAATCCCGAAAAATTCTATTATGTAACTGAAATGAAATTCGCAAAAATTAAGAATAGTAAGGAAAAGGATAAATCAACTGTCATTTATAACAGCAATATCACAATGACAGATATCCCTCTTGAAGCTTATGAGTATATCGTCAATGGCAAGCCTGCTCTTGAATGGGTTATGGGGCGTCAGTGTGTAAAGACTGATAAAAAGAGTGGCATTGTGAATGATGCCAACCGTTATGCTGTTGAAACCGTTAGCAACCCTGCCTACCCTCTAGAATTGTTTCAAAGGGTTATTACCGTAAGTTTAGAAACAATGAAAATCGTAAAAAACTTACCAAAATTAGAAATAAAAGAAACTGAATAACTTATAAAGCATGCTCACATAATGGGTATGATAAACGCATAAGGGGTATAGAGCTTATAACCATAATCTATACCTCTTTTGTGAAGTTAATTAGATACAATCCTAATATGCGTTATTCTAAAAAGAAAGCCCATCTTAAATAGAGTTAGATTTTTTTACATTGCCTTTAAGAGGTTATACCGTAATCTAAAATGAGTGCTTTATCCTTTTCAAAAGCTTTGTTTAAAGAGGGTTATATATATTCATTTTGCTTATAGGTTTTGAAGGTGTAAAAACCGTCAACCCCCCCTCAAAACGTATATTATTAGTTGAATTTATAAATTGCATTATCAATAGAGGTTGTTTTTTTAAGGTCTATAAAATATTAACCTATTGAAATACAATGTTTTTACTTTTTATCGTTTTTTTACATAATAGCAGCAACCCTCAAAACTCAAAATCCCTTCAAAACTCATAACCTAATGATCTTGATAGCATTTCTTATGGGGTACAAGCTATCTTTTGAAAGGCTTTAAAAGATCATATGCTTTCATAAAGCACGTTGTAATCAATTCTCTAAAATCATAAGTTTATATCTTCAAAAGAACTGATAAAAATTCATAAAAAGGATTTTGATAACGTAATCAGTTGCTTTTCATAAGACACGTTTTAATGACACACTAAAATGATCACTTTTGTCAGTTCAATTTACTGACACATAACTGACAAATATATATTGTTAGTTGAATTTATTGGTTATTATTTAATAAAGGTTGTATCATTAAAATACTAACCTATTGAAATATATTGATTTTAATTTTCTCTCATTTAAAAAAAATAATATAGGGTCTAAAAGGAACTGACAAAACTGACACAACTGACAAAAGCCTATTAAAAGGGATTTTGCTAATCTTTATAATGATAAATCTCTCTTTAGATATTTTCATAAGTGTTTTCATAACAGTCTCTAAATTACAATTATCATATATCTTATTTATCATTTCTCTCATGAAAATGAAAAATGATGCCATGGCTATAAAGCATATAACAATTATAAAGAATGCGTAAAAACAGTAGCTTTGTTTAAATAAAGCAAAGATGCAAATGAATGCATTGGTTATAAGAGCGCGGTGCCTATTAAGATAGTGCAAATGATAAATGCGTTATAAACAAAATTCACAAAAAAATTAAAATTCATTTAGTAAAAAATTTGATAGGTATAAAGATAAAAAAAACGCATTATGAGAGCGTTTCTAAATATTATAAATGTATAGATTCAAAAAATAACGCAATCGTTTCAGAAAGCCCATAATATAGCTTTAAAAGCATATAAATATAAAAGAAGCAATTCATAATCATAAGATATTATCAATACATAACGCATCTAAAAAAATACAAAAAAATATCAAAAAAGATAAAATATTATTTGATAATAAATACGTATTTTGTTATATAAATAATCAAGTGCTTAACAACACTAAACAAACAGCGGTTAGATTACGAAACAATCTTTCCCATCTTTTAAAATACTGACTGTCTTTTATGTTATGATTAGCATATAATGATTATGTCGGGTGTGGTTACACCATACAATACTCTTTATGAGAAAAGTGTAATGACGGACTGTTTGCCGTGTTTGTTAGCACCCGACGCCCTTATGGGTTGTCAATAACAATATTATTCAAACAGGTTTTAAATATGACAAATATATCAAACAACACCCCCGTTAATAAGAAAAAAACATCAAAAAAATATGAATTTACTAGTGAAATGGATTGCGTAGCTGGTCATTTCTTATATCGCATCCGTGCTTTAAGAGATTTTGGGGATGTCAAGGCGGGCGATCTAGGCGGTTTTATTGAAAAGGAAAGCAACTTATCTCACAAAGGAAATTGCTGGGTTTATGACAAAGCGCGTGTTTTTGAAAATGCAAGGGTTTATGACAATGCTAAAGTCAAAGGCTTTTTTGTAGACGTTTATGGCGATGCACGTATTTATGGAAATGCTATTTTTCAAGGCATGGCAATAAATGATTATTGTGAGGTTTATGGCAATGCTCATGTTAGCAATGCCGTTGTAATTGAAGGCAATGCTAAAATTTATGATAACGCCCGTGTCACTGATCATGCTCATATTTGTGATGATGCCGTTATTTGTGATGATGCTCATGTTGGAGGCAATGCAAAAATAAGCGGCGCTGCTCATATTTGTGATGGCTCGCGTGTTTTTGATGATGCCGTGGTTTGTGGGGCTCTTATCTCTGGCGATTCTTATGTTCACAGCGCCGCCTCTTTAACAGCAGATGATCATATTTGGGATGAGGCATATCCAGAATTTGGGAGTGAAGATGATTATTACCGTCATGAGTATTATGCTGATTGTGAATGGTATTATGACGATGATAATGACAGCGAATATGAAAATGATGCTGCGTAAATAACGCGCGGGCGCGGCGGGGAGCGCCCCTCTTTAAAACATCTCATTTTAAAATTTAAATCTATTTATAAAGGAATTGTGCTATGCAAAAAAAGTTTGCACTCACAAATGAAATGCGTGTATTTAATAATAAAACTCTTTATCGCATTAAAGCTTTAAGAGATTTTGATGATGTTAAGGCTGGTCACTTGGGCGGCTTTATTGAAAGTGAAGACAACCTCTCTCATGATGGTAATTGCTGGGTTTATGATAATGCTCTTGTTTTAAACCCTGCCCATATTTACGAAAATGCCAAGATTTTTAATAAGGCTATTATAATGGGCTTTGTTTATGGCAATGCTCATGTCTGTGATCACGCCCGCGTTTATGCAAATGCTCATGTTTATGATAATGCGCATCTTTCTTATAATGCTTGGGTTTATCATCAAGCGCGGGTTTATGGCAATGCAAAATTATCAGGAAGTGCACGTATTCATGGCAATGCCGAGGTTTATGATCATGCTTCTATTAGTGGTGCTGCAAAAATTTATGGCAAGGTTTATGGTCGTGCTAGTGTGGGGTGCCATGCCAAGATTAAAGGCTGTGTTTATGGCAATGCAAAAATCTCTGGTTATTTCATGGTCATAGGTAATGTCTATGGCAATGCAAGGTTAAAAAGACATAGTGATCTTTATTGGGTTCCTAATGATTGTGAGGTTTATGAAAGCGATAACGTTGTAAAGGTTATTGCAAATAACGCTGCGTGAATAACGTGCGGGCGCGGTGGGGGCGCCTGCTTTCAATCCAATTTTCCATTTCAAATTTTAGAAAACGTTTATCACATTAGATTGTGAGGGTATCTCTATGTGCAAAAAATATGAATTAACCAATCAAATCAAACAGATTAAAGAGAGACTTACTAAGCAAATTACAAACCTTTATCGTATTCGGGCTTTAAAAGATTTCGATGATGTTAAGGCGGGGGATCTGGGCGGTTATATCGAAAATGAAAGCAATTTATCTCACTATGGCAATTGCTGGGTGTATGATGACGCTTGTGTCTATGGTTATGCTCATGTTTCTGATTATGCTAAAGTACGTCATTTGTCTCATGTGCGGGGGCGGGTCTATGGGAATGCTGAGGTCTATGGAAAGGCTTTAATCACTCGATATGCTAAAGTTTATGACCATGCTTGTGTCTATGGGAGTGCTCATGTGGCTGGCAATATCTATGGCAATGCTCATGTCTGTGATCACGCCCGCGTTTATAGCAATGCCCATGTTTATCAACATGCGCGCGTTTCTCATGATGTTTTTGTTTATGATCATGCTAGGATCTATGGTCATTCAAAGGTTTCTGGCTCTGCTTGTATTTACAGCAGTGCAAAAATTTATGGACAAGCTACTATCAAAGGCTTTGCAAAGATTTATGGTAAGGTTTACGGCTCTGCTCTTGTGAGTGGGCGTGCTGCGATTTATGGCTCTGTTTATGGAAATGCAAAAATCTCTGGTTCTGTAAAGGTCTATGGTCGTGCCTATGGTAAAGCAAAAATAGATAAACAAAGCAATGTAAGATCAGTTGCTCAAAATTATGAGGTTTATCAAAGCGATAATGTCGTCAAGATTGTTGATAAAACAGAATAAAAATAGACATGGGGGTGCCTTTTAATAGGATAACTCCATCATAAAAGAGAGTATTCATAAAAGAAAGCCGTGCCAAGTGATATGACGCGGCTTTCACGTAATGATTCTAATGATAAAAAAAAATAATCATCTACAATGGAGTAATAAATGCATATATACAAAACGTATCATATTGCAAGTGCTCTATTGAGATATGAAAACTTATCAAAAGGAATGTATGATGCGTATGATCTTTAATCACTCATTTGAATGAGAGAGCCTATAAATGCTTTTCGTTTCTCTCAAACGTATCAAACAAATCAAAACGCTTTTTAGATTCATCTCAATACAATCAAAAGCAAATGCCTATTAGACTAATGTCTTTTTTAAAACGTTCTTTTTACATCTGTAAACGTTGGTTTTCAAAACAATCTCTCATAAGACAATAAACAAGCGTTTTTATCAAACGCAAGGCTTTAAAAACTGTTATAAACATCTGTTTCAAACGTTTAAACGTTCACTTAGAGAGGGTCTCATAAGCGTATTGTTAAACTATAACTTTTAAAACATTTCTTAGTACCAAGTCTAAAGTAGATAGTAATTCTACTGCCATGGCATTGTTCGCTTCCATTTTTTTGTGGAAGCGAATACAGTTGCGTTCTTCAAAACTAGCTATGCACTATATTCATTAAAAGGCTTTTGATTTCATAAGATATAATGTTTTGAATTTCATGACCTTTATTTCCTACCTCGGTAAAAAATACCGTGGTTTTAAAATCGATCTTCTCTTTAAATCATTTTATGCAATCTTTATGAATTAAACCTATAAGCTTATGACTGCTTCAAACAGTTAATTTTTTTAATGCCATTTTAAAGGTTTTCCCCAATTTTGGGGAAAATTATATGATCTCTATTTTCTATAAATGCGTATCTTTTGATACAATTTACCTTATAACAGTTTCGAACGATTACCCTCTTATAGAATGATCTAATATTGCTATAACACTCTTTAGATTTTGCGCTCGCCAATTTTGGCGAACGTTAATTTGTTATTTTATGCGATTAACAATCCAATCTTTAAAACAAGAGTGATCTTAAACGTATGTTATCGATAATTTCAAACAACTAAATTTTTAAACAATGTGATTTGTGCTATGATAAAAACGTATCATAAGATTTATGAACTGTTATGAATGATAACTGCTTTTCATTTCATTTGAACGTTTACATGCGTTATAATATTTACATCATGATTTGCTTTTTATGGTCTATTCATACATGGCAATTGTTTATAAAAAATGGTCAATTTAAACATGCACAAAAAGATGGATTCTTGAGTGGATTCATATAAAATAATTGCAAACAACATATTGACTTTATTGTGTTTTTATGCATAATGTGAATTATACAACATTTACCATTTAGTTTTTCTGTCAAAATATTTATGAAGCGCGTTAAGAGCGACCCGCAATGAATTCACAAGATGTGGTAATGTTTGGTCTTCGACAACAATATATTGTATTGCTGCATAAAGATTATACTGTCTATAGAGATGTTGTGTTTCTTTTATCGCCTCTTGCATATTAGAAAACTGTCCTGTTGCAAATTCGACCCATTTTTCTCTTGCTTTGTCATCAGAAGATGATGGTATTTCGTCATAAACAGCGCTTGGTAAACCTTTTGCACACAAATAGTCATTTTTCACTTCAAGATATTTTTGCGCAGCATCATACTGATCTTGAGTAAGCACACCTTGCAAACATAGCCGCCCAACATAAGACCCAGCAAGCGGATTTTTAGCCTCTTCAATCGTCAAACCAAAGCGTTTAGCACGCATTTCAATCGCCAATTGATTAACAGGATCTTGACGTACTTTCACTTGTGAAATGTAAGCATCTTTCTTTTTCATACATCCCCTAATCTGTGGGAGCCCACATGTTTCTCTTTGCTCTATTTATCAATCAAAATGGTATGCTGTCATTAAGAGAGGCACTATAATCAGCAGCACCTGAAGCGATAGCATAATTTTGAGAAGTAATGGATGAAGGGGCAGATTGCTCTTTCTTGACATCAAGCAAATACAACTCGCCTTTGAATTGTGGTACAACAATCTCTGTTGTATAACGGTCATGCCCATTTTTATCTTGCCATTTGAGTGTCTGTAATTTTCCTTCTACGTAAACCTTTGAATCTTTGTTGAGATATTGAAGTGCAATTTTTGCTAAATGTGGATTAAAAATCACCACGGAGTGCCATTCAGTTTTCTCTACTTTTTGATGAGTATTTTTATCCGTATAGCTTTCAGAAGTTGCCATACGAAAATTGACTATTTCTGCTCCAGAATTCATTGTTTTGCTTTCGGGATCAGCACCTAAACGCCCGATTAACATCACTTTATTTAGCATGTTTTTTTACCTTAAACTTGTATTTTAATACATACAAAATCCTAGCATAATTTGCATATTTTTTCAATTATTTCAAAAGGATATTATTGTTTTTTAATATATAAAATTATGTTTTTTTATCTTTTGATAAACATAAAGCCACATCACGCAAATGACATGGCTTTCTTTTTTCTATTTTAAAGCAGGCGCCCCCGCACCGCCGCTGCTTTTTTATGCAACTTTCTCTAAAGTCTTTTCACGACCAGTGATGACAACATTGTCACTAACATCATTATGAACACTAGCATTGCCAAATACTCTTGCATTCCCATAAACTTCAGCATATATGTCAACGCTAGCATTGCCAAATACATGCGCATTCCCATAAACCTTCCCTCTAACAATTGCCATAAACATGACCATCTATCCAAACCTTACCGTGAATTTTTGCATTATCGTAAACACGGGCGTCACCATAGACCCAAGCATCACCAAAGATTTGTGCATTACCGTAAACACGCGCCCTTTGACAAACACGAGCGTTATCTCTAACCCAGCAATCACCATCATGCGAAAGGTGCATACTGCTTTCTATAAATCCACCTAGGTCACCTGCTTTTACGTCTCCAAAATCTCTAATGGCTCTAATACGACGCAATGTGTGTAAACCAGCAACAATTGTCTCACCTGTAAATTCATATTTTTTCATTGGAATTTTTCCTTATCGTAAAAAAAGTTTCTATTGACAGCCCATAAGAGCGTCGGGCGCTAGAAACACGGCGATAAGTCCGCTGTATGCTTTCCCCTAAAAAGGGTATTGTATGGCATAACCACACCCGACATAAATCATTATACGCTCTTAAAGCATAAAAGAAAGTCAGTACTTTAAATACATGGGAGAAACCTTACGTGGTTTATCCGCTTATCGCTAAGTGTTTCTACACACTTGATGCCTTTCTAACAGCATGCCTTTCCAATGTCAACATGCCTTTGCAATTTTTTTCCTTTTTTATACTTACCTAATTGAATATAATGCGCTTTTTCTAGCTTGCTGTCTATAAGGTCATAAGAATGAAGTCTCTGTAAAAAAATATAAAATCGGAAATTTTACTATGGCTTTTTAACTGAGCACTGTAGTGTGTAAATAGATATATTTATTAAACTGCGTGTATGTAACATAAGAAACAATACACAAACTAAAAAGGAATACCAAAGAGCAATATCTGAGTACCAAAGTACAGTATCCAATGAAAAAGAAAGCTTATGCTCTACGTAATTAGAAATAACAGATAAAGAAACCGTTTCTTTATAACTACTTGGGAAAATTAAAACGACAAGCGCTAAAATTATTATCTTTAAGAATCTGTGCAAATACTGTTGTAAATCACGTGTTAGTTTCACCCAACCCGTTGTATCATCATCTTTATATTTTGGATTGTTCTGCAACTCAAAAGGAATATGAGAATTGCATAAAATTACAAAAATATTTGTTATTATTATCAAACCAAAAGATGCAAATATCAAAATACTTTGAATAAAGTAGGGATTTTTTTTTAATTCCTAAAAAACATAAAAATATAAAAGTTATAATACCAAACAAGGCTCTTAGCTGCTTATCTGTAAACATATTTATTTCCTACGGTACCTTTTTGTCGATTTAAATGCATGTCTAATCGTAAAATGATCAGCACTTTTCACTATTTTGCTGTTTTAAGCCGCTTTTGAATTGCTACTGTCATGACACTCTTCACTAGGCTTTCCTATACTCATGAATGAAATGCGCTTGCCTCCTAAGGCTAGGTTACGCGTATTTTCAACTGCTGTAAAAACTCTCTCAGCAACACCA
>NZ_JBHIQH010000075.1:0-16050 GCF_042196485.1 Bartonella sp. AD24XZML
TCAAGGGTTTCGTGGGCAAATCAATGGGCCATGGAAAGCTTCCACTGTCACCCACTGCTATGAAAAACAAAGCGGATACACCACAGAAATTACACTTGAAGCACCAAACAAGGGAAAAGAAAGCAGTGAGAAAAATAAACCTTGAAGAGACAGAAAATCAAAGGGTCAACTTGACCCTTTGATCGGTCGTGATGAGGAATAGGGATAACTTGTCCCAATTGCTAAAACGAGAAATAGGATCAAGTTGACCGAATTGCTTAAACGCTTCCCTTTTTAATTAATGTGCTTAGAATACAGAAAAATTATCAGTCAATTTGACTAAAAGAGGTCATTACATCTTATAAATGCTGCTTCTCAAATAATGCGATTCTTAACTAAGGGGTTGATCATCTCAAATTGCGATTTTGAGCAGAAAAGAAAAGAGGCTTTAAACGATCTTTGAAAGGTCTTTGAAGACCCTTTGAGAACCACTTTAAAACTCTTTGAAAAAAAAATAAATTGCTACAAAACCTAGTGGCAAATTATACAAAACCTGCTGGCAAGCTACACTCAGGAAGGAAGTTTTTACCATTGGGCGGTATCTCGCATTCCGGATGTTCATCATTTGTTTAGGTAGAGTTATTATTGCTATTTTAACTATTGAGATTTTAATCTATCTTATACAATCTCTTGATTGTAGCTTGCACAAGAGAGTAATGTTAACATATGGATAAAAACATTGAATGTGTAAAAAGCGGTTGTTATATGAACGGAAAGTAAAAATATGAGTGATCCAATGAAAACAGCATTAAGCCTTGTTCCTATGGTTATTGAACAAACAAATCGTGGTGAACGGGCCTATGATATTTTTTCCCGTCTTTTAAAGGAACGGATTATTTTTATTAATGGACCTGTTGAAGATGGTATGGCAATGCTTGTTTGTGCACAGTTGCTTTTCTTGGAAGCGGAAAATCCTAAAAAAGAAATTAGTCTTTATATTAATTCTCCAGGTGGTGTCGTAACATCTGGTATGGCTATTTATGATACTATGCAGTTTATTCGCCCTCCTGTTTCTACGCTTTGCATGGGGCAAGCGGCATCTATGGGGTCTTTATTGTTAACGGCTGGAGCAAAAGGTCATCGTTTTACATTACCAAACGCACGTATTATGGTGCATCAACCATCTGGTGGTTTTCAAGGTCAAGCTTCAGATATTGAGCGACATGCGCAAGATATTATAAAGATGAAACGGCGTTTAAATGAAATTTATGTTCAACATACGAGTCAAGATTATGAGGTTATAGAGAGAACTCTCGATCGCGATCATTTTATGACAGCAGAAGAAGCCAAAGCGTTTGGCTTAGTTGATGATGTTATACAATACCGTGCAGAAACTGAAAAAGAAGAAAAAGATTAAGAATTTTTATAGAAAAAACAGCTACTTTAAATCAAAGAGTTTTATAAAAAATATAGCAAAATAAGAGAAACACCTAAAAGTATTGAGACATACATGGTTTTCTATATGTCTTTTAGTTTTCATGATGAAAGGCTTCCTTTGAAAAGGCAAAGTGTTCATATATTGTGGTGAAAGGAAAGAAAAATGAGCAAAATTAGCAATAGCGGGAACGAATCAAAAAATACTCTCTATTGCTCGTTCTGCGGCAAGAGTCAGCATGAGGTGCGTAAGCTCATTGCGGGGCCTACTGTATTTATCTGTGATGAATGTGTAGAGCTTTGCATGGATATTATTCGGGAAGAAAATAAGTCTTCTGGGGTTAAGGTGCGTGATGGTGTTCCTACGCCACAGGAAATTATAACAGTTCTTGATGACTATGTTATTGGTCAGCAGCATGCAAAGCGTGTTCTTTCTGTTGCTGTTCATAATCATTATAAACGGTTGGCGCATCAGTCTAAAAGCAATGATATTGAGTTGGCTAAATCAAATATTCTTCTTGTTGGTCCAACGGGTTGTGGTAAAACTTATCTTGCACAAACATTAGCACGTATTATTGATGTGCCTTTTACGATGGCGGATGCGACCACTTTGACTGAAGCGGGTTATGTGGGAGAAGATGTTGAAAATATTATTTTGAAGCTTCTTCAAGCAGCAGATTATAATGTTGAACGTGCGCAGCGTGGTATTGTTTATATTGATGAGGTTGATAAGATTTCTCGTAAAGCAGACAATCCTTCTATTACAAGAGATGTTTCGGGGGAAGGAGTTCAGCAAGCGTTATTAAAAATTATGGAAGGAACGATTGCTTCTGTTCCTCCTCAAGGTGGACGTAAGCATCCGCAACAAGAGTTTCTTCAGGTTGACACCACAAACATCTTATTCATTTGTGGGGGAGCTTTTGCAGGTTTAGAACGGATTATTTCAGGGCGTGGTGAAAAAACTTCTATTGGTTTTTCTGCGACTGTTAAGGCTCCGGATGAGCGTTGTGTCGGTGAAATTTTTCGTGATTTAGAGCCTGAAGATCTTATTAAATTTGGTTTAATACCAGAATTTATTGGGCGCCTTCCTATAGTCGCTACCTTAGAGGATTTAGATGTTAACGCCCTCATGCAAATTTTATCCCAACCTAAAAATGCGTTAGTAAAGCAATATCAGCGTCTTTTTGAAATGGAGAATGTCGAGTTAGCATTTCATGAAGATGCTTTACGTGTTATTGCAAAGAAAGCAATTGAACGTAAAACTGGTGCTCGTGGTTTACGTTCTATTATGGAGAAGATCCTTCTTGAGACGATGTTTGAGCTACCGGCTCTTGAAGGCGTTCAAAAAGTGGTTATTTCGAGTGATGTCGTTGATGGTAAAGCGCGTCCTCTTTATATTTACTCAGAACGTGCAGAAGATAAAGAAAATGTATCAGCATGACATTGTGTGATGCACAATATAAAAGGTGGTAATGAACGGTATTTGATAGGTGTTTCTAATAATATCATTATAATGCTTGATTTATGTATGAGTAATTACCACTTCATGTACAGTGAAGAGCTGAGATTTTCTAAGGTGGGCTAATTGTTGTAGATAGCTCATAGGCTCCAGAAAGGAGAGTTATGCAATATATTGATGAAAAGACAGATGAAGTAAGAGATGGGGTTTATGCTGTTTTACCTCTTCGTGATATTGTTGTCTTCCCCTATATGATTGTTCCACTTTTTGTGGGCCGCGAAAAATCAATTCGTGCTCTTGAAGAAACGATGGCGGTTGATAAGCAAATACTATTGGTGACACAAAAAAATGCTTCTGATGACGATCCAAAATCAGAGGATATTTATCATATTGGTACATTTGCTAATATTCTTCAACTTTTAAAGCTTCCTGATGGTACTGTAAAGGTTTTGGTTGAAGGAACTGCACGTGCAAAAATTAGTCAATTTGCTTTAAGTGAAGGTTATCATCAGGCTTTTGCAACTGTTACAGAAGAACCTAGAGAGAGTGATGTTGAGATTGAAGCTCTTTCAAGGTCAGTGATTGCTTATTTTGAAAACTATGTAAAGCTTAATAAAAAAATCTCTCCTGAAGTTGTGAATGCGATTGGCCAGCTTGATAATCCTTCTAAGCTTGCCGATACGATTGCTTCTCATTTGATGATTAAACTTGCAGAAAAACAGGAAATATTAGAGCTCTTACCTGTGCGGTCCCGTCTTGAACGTGTTTTGTCCTTCATGGAAGGAGAAATTTCTGTTTTGCAGGTTGAAAAACGTATTCGTTCGCATGTTAAACGGCAAATGGAAAAAAACCAACGAGAATATTATCTCAATGAGCAGATGAAGGCTATTCAAAAAGAGTTAGGAGCAGGTGATGATAGCCGAGATGAACTCTCTGAATTAGAAGAACGTATCAAGAATACAAAACTATCCAAGGAAGCACAGGAAAAAGCTGGAGCAGAATTGAGAAAATTACGGAACATGTCTCCTATGTCTGCAGAAGCGACAGTTGTACGTAACTATCTTGATTGGTTATTAGCAATGCCTTGGGGTAAAAAATCTAAGATTAAAAACAATTTAGATTTTGCTGAAAAGGTCATGAATAATGAACATTTTGGTCTTGAAAAAGTTAAGGAGCGAATTATTGAATATTTGGCCGTACAAAGTCGCGCGTCAAAGATAAAAGGTCCCATTATTTGTTTGTTAGGTCCTCCAGGTGTAGGGAAAACATCATTAGCGCGCTCTATTGCAAAGGCAACGGGACGTGAGTATGTTCGTATCTCATTGGGAGGTGTCCGAGATGAAGCAGAAATTCGTGGACATCGCCGAACATATATTGGATCGATGCCTGGAAAAATTATCCAGTCTATGAAAAAAGCAAAAAAATCTAATCCGCTTTTCTTGCTTGATGAAATTGATAAAATGGGCCAAGATTTTCGTGGCGATCCTTCATCCGCTTTATTAGAAGTTCTTGATCCTGAACAAAATGGTACATTCATTGATCACTATTTGGAAGTTGAATATGATCTTTCTGATGTCATGTTTATCACAACTGCCAATACACTTAATATTCCAGGTCCGTTAATGGATCGTATGGAAATTATTCGTATCGCTGGTTATACTGAATGTGAGAAAATGGAAATTGTTAAACAGCATCTTTTACCAAAGGCACTAAAAGATCACTGTTTATCTAAAAAAGAACTCAGTATTTCTGATGGAGCACTAAGGTCAATTATTCAGTTTTATACACGTGAGGCAGGCGTTCGTAACCTTGAACGTGAACTCATGAAAATTTCCCGCAAATCCGTTACAAAAATTCTCAAAACACATCAAAAATCTGTAAAAGTTACAGAAAGTAATATTCATGATTTCTTGGGTGTTAAACGTTATCATTACAATCAGATTGAAGGAGAAAATCAAATTGGTGTTGTAACAGGTCTTGCGTGGACAGAAGTCGGTGGAGAGTTATTGACCATTGAAGGAGTTATGATGCCCGGCAAAGGGAAGATGACTGTAACTGGAAATTTACGTGATATTATGAAAGAGTCCATTTCAGCGGCAGCATCTTATGTACGTTCTCGTGCTGTTGATTTTGGTATTGAACCTCCACTTTTTGAAAAACGCGATATCCATGTTCATGTTCCAGAGGGTGCGACACCAAAAGATGGCCCATCGGCTGGGATTGCAATGGTGACAGCAATTGTTTCGGTCCTTACAGGAGTAGCTGTGCATAAAGATATTGCAATGACTGGTGAAATTACTTTACGTGGACGCGTTTTACCCATTGGTGGATTAAAAGAAAAACTCTTAGCAGCTCTTCGAGGAGGGATAAAAAAAGTACTTATTCCTGAAGAAAATGCAAAAGATTTGGTTGATATTCCTGATGATGTCAAAAATAATATGGAAATTATTCCAGTAAATCATGTGAGTGAAGTTTTGAAACACGCTTTGGTTCGTTTTCCAGACACTATTGAATGGAAAGAACCCTCTACAGGAGCTGTGCCAATCCGGTCAGAGAGCAGTGATAGTGAAGGAATACAGATTGCGCACTGATTCACTTATCTCATTTATAACGGCATTTTTTAGGTGGTAGAAGGTGTTGTTGAGGTTATTATTCTGTTTTTTGTTGGAAAAAGTGAAAAATTCCGTGAATAACTGTGATTATTGCTAAAAAAACAATGTTTTGGATAAAAATAAGACTTCTGTTTGCTGTACTTTTCAATAAACTGACCAATAACATGATTAAGTCATGTTCAGGTAATATAGGGAAAGGAAATATTTTATGAATAAAAGTGAATTCGTTAGCTCCGTTGCTGAAAAGGCAGGTGTTTCGAAAGCGCAAGCTGGTGTTGTTGTTGATGCTTTTATGGCTTCTGTAACAGAAGCTTTGGCTTCAGGGGGAGATGTTCGTCTTCCAGGTTTTGGCACTTTTGAAGTTTCTCATCGTGCTGCAACAAAGGGGCGTAATCCTTCAACTGGTGCTGAAATCGATATTCCAGCACGTTCTGTACCCAAATTTTCTGCAGGAAAAAGCCTTAAAGAAGCAGTTAATAAAAAATAATTTAAGCTACATTAAAAAAACCCGATTTATTTATAAACGGGTTTTTTTAACACATGTGTTATGCTTGTTTTTCACATAAAACTTTGAGATCCTTGCGATGCTTTTTATTTTCATGTATTGCTGGAAATATATTGTTTTTAGTCTTTTCAATAAAATATTGCACTGTATTAATTGAGCGCGGGTATGACTTATAAAATGTAATATTAACTTTTGTTACGCTGAAGTGTTACGGTATTTATTTCAAAACAAGATCCGTAAATAATATGAGGCGGAAAACTCTGTAAAGTCTATAAAAGTTATTATATATCACCATTTACGCTTAATAAAAGCGCATGTTCGTGCCACCGTGCTATCTATTTTTCTCACTTCCTATAATGTTGCGACTAGCCTCAGATATCTGAGACGAGTGCATAAGGGATAGTTTTATTCTTTTACTCTTATACGCCAACCTTTCTTGTGACGCACCAAGAGGATAATTTTATTGATTTATTATAAAATCCTGAAATAAAAGAATCTTATGATATTCAGATTTCGCTTTCAATATTGGGATTTTTCTTGGCATTTGAGAGGGGAGAGATAGCTCCAGCTCTATCCTACAAATATTTTTTCCATATCTTTATTTCACTTGTGATATGCAAGCGCGTATTTTTCCTTCATCATACAGAGTTAAAATAAGAGAACATCACAAATTTTGAGGGAGGAAGTTAAAAACAGAAAAATTACTCTTATAAAATAAGATACATTACGTAATATAAAAACTATTAATAAATATAGTACAGTATTACTTGTGTATTTTCCATTTATTTATTTTTTTGATTATTCATAATATATTTATATGATTATTTTGTTTTAGTCATTAAATCATATTAAATTGTTGATAGCGGTAAAGTTTTTTTATAGCCAAAAGTTATTTTACAGCATCTACATAATTGAATAAATGATGAAACGTAGGGTAGTATTTATTGATTGGGGGAGGCAGTCTTTAAAAGGCTTTAGGGTGATTTTTTCATGAGGGGCATAAAGATCTATTCAGTAGGTGAGAGGCGAATCGTGTGTTTTTTATAAACAGGAGCTCTTTGATTCTTTATTTGCTAACCACTGAGTACAATCATTGAGAGCTCTCGCTGTTATGGCTTGTTTTTTTACTAATTTTTTTTCTTTACTTGGTAAGCGTTTTCCTGAATGTTTAATAGAAGCAATAGGGGGAAAGAGTCCGAAATTGATATTCATTGGCTGAAAAGATTGTGTTTCTGCTTTTTCATCTATGATGTGTCCCCCTGTAATATGATTCAAAAGGGCTCCGAATGCTGTAGTTTGTGGGGGTAGGCAAGGGGAAATATGATGATATTCGGCAGCAGCAAAACGTCCAGCAAGAAGCCCTATTGCCGCTGATTCTACATAACCTTCACATCCGGTAATTTGCCCTGCAAAGCGTAGTTGTTTTTTTTGTTTTAAACGAAGGGTTTGATCAAGAATAATTGGCGAGTTGAGGTAGGTATTGCGGTGAAGACCACCAAGACGCGCAAACTCTGCTTTTTCAAGACCGGGAATCATTCTAAAAATGCGAATTTGTTCACCATATTTTAATTTTGTCTGAAAGCCGACCATATTATAAAGCGTTCCAAGTTTATTATCTTGGCGTAATTGAACGACAGCATAGGGTTTAACTGTAGGGTTATGGGCATTAGTTAAGCCCATAGGTTTCATAGGACCATGTCTTAACGTTTCAAGTCCGCGCTCAGCCATAATTTCAATGGGGAGGCATCCATCAAAATAGGGTGTTTTTTCAAAGTCACGAAACTCTGTTTTTTCAGCATTTTTTAACGCTTCAACGAATGTTTCATATTGTTCTTTGTTGAGGGGACAATTAAGATAATCTTTTCCTGTTCCCTCAGGACCAATTTTATCATAGCGAGACTGATACCAACAAATGTTGATATCAATACTGTCGGTATGGATAATAGGCGCAATTGCATCAAAAAAAGAAAGAGCTTTTATACCGGTTATTGCTTGTAATTTTTGAGCAAGTGCAGGCGATGTAAGGGGGCCTGTTGCAATGACAACATGTTTCCAAGCTTTAGGAATTTCTTGAACTTCTTCACGTCTGATTGTTATAAGAGGGTGATTTTCAAGTGCTGTCGTAACGGTTTTTGAAAATCCATCACGGTCAACAGCAAGAGCACTACCTGCGGGAACTTTGTTGGCATCAGCAGCTTTCATAATTAACGATTTTGCTAATCGCATTTCAGCATGTAAAAGCCCTACGGCATTTGTTAATGAATCATCGCAACGAAACGAATTTGAACAAACCAGTTCTGCCAATTTATCGGTTTTATGGGCATCTGATTTTTTTTCGGGTCGCATTTCATGCAAAACAACAGAAATTCCTGACTGAGCGATTTGCCAGCTTGCTTCACACCCCGCAAGACCGCCACCGATGATATGAATTGGGATATCAAATGTCTTTAACATAATTGACTTTTAGCGTAAGCAGTTATGTATGAAAAGCATAGATTTTGTTTTTTTTAATATATTTGTTTGCTTTTTTTCTGTAATTAATGGTATAGAAACGCCGCTTGTATAAGGTTATTAGCTTGTAAGTTTGAGCGGATGTGGCGAAATTGGTAGACGCACCAGATTTAGGTTCTGGCGGGAGACCGTGGGGGTTCGAGTCCCTCCATCCGCACCAAAGCAATCCCTTAAGTGCTACGGATTTCTACGTGTCTGAAATTCCGCTTCATGGTAAATGTAACACTCGAAGTGTTAGGAAGTGTTAGAATGTAATGATTATTAGAGTGGGTTGATCCCTCTCCTTAGAAAAATGAAGGTGTTTAATGCAGGTTACCGAGACGCTTAATGAAGGACTGAAGCGCGAAATTAAGATCGTGGTTCCAGCGAAAGATTTAGAAGAAAAGTTGAATGAACGATTGGATGATACCAAGGGAAAAATCAAGCTTAATGGTTTTCGTCCCGGTAAAGTGCCTAGTGGGCATTTGCGAAAAATGTATGGTAAATCCTTTATGGCTGAGATTCTCAATGAGATACTCAGTGATGCACCCCGCTCTATTTTAGCAGACCGCAATGAACGTACAGCGATGCAGCCAAAAATAGATATAGATGAAGATGAAAAAATTCTAGATGGCAAGGCTGATTTTACTTTTAGTTTAAAGTATGAAGTTTTACCAAAAATTGACATTAAAGATTTTGAACATATTAAGGTTATCCGTGAAATTGCAACTATTCCTGAACAGGATATTGATGATCAAGTCAATCGCGTCCTTTCTTCTACGCGTAATTATTCTCTAAAAGAGGGGAATTCTGAAGAAGGTGATCGCATTACCATAGATTATCAAGGTAAGCTTGAAGGCATTCCATTTGAAGGTGGGGCAGATAGTGATGCACAACTGATTCTTGGGTCAAAACAATTTATTCCTGGTTTTGAAGAGCAATTGGTTGGTGTGAAAGTTGGGGATGTAAAAACGATTTTTGTTAAATTTCCTGATAATTACAGTGCGGCACATTTGGCGGGACGGGAAGCAGAGTTTGACATTACTGTCAAAGCTGTCTTTAAACCAGATGAATTAAAAATTGATGATGAAGCGGCACAAAAAGTTGGTTTAGAGTCTCTAGATCGCTTACGTGAGGTCGTTCGTGGGCAGATTGAAAGCCAATATGGTTCAGTGACACGTCAAAAAGTTAAGCGTCAAATTCTTGATGCTTTAGATGCTGATTATAATTTTGAGATTCCTGAAGAACTTTTAGAGGTTGAGTTTAACAATATATGGGCTCAGGTTAATGATGATTTGAAAAAGGCTGGGCGCAGTTTTGAAGATGAAGGTATTACAGAAGAAAAGGCACGGGAGGAATATCGTGTCCTTGCGCAGCGTCGTGTTCGTCTTGGTTTGGTGCTTTCTGAAATTGGAATGAAGGTTGGTGTTAAAGTTAGTGAGGATGAGCTAAAAGCAGCCGTTTTTGATCAGGTTCGCCAGTATCCTGGACAAGAGAAAGAGATTATGGATTTTTTCCGTAAGACTCCGGAAGCTGTTGAAAATCTACGTGCTCCGATTTTTGAAGAAAAGGTCATTGATCATTTATTAGCACAGATAAAAGTCACAGATAAAGAAGTGACGGTTGAAGAGTTGATGAAAGAATATGACGAATCAGATGTCCTTGAAGAAAAGCCGGCAAAGAAAAAGTCAGCAGTGAAAGAAACGTCTACAGAGAAAAAAACAGCTAAGAAAAAGGCTCCTAAAAAAGCTTAATGTTTATGCAAACAACACAAGCCCGATAAAATCGGGCTTGTGTTGTAAGATTTATATCCTAGGATTGCACTGAGAGAATGGTTTTAGATAAGCCATGAGTGAATTTTAAAATATTGGTAGTGGATTGGCAATGAGCATCATTGATACGCGTACTCCTGATTCTAAGCGTTTTATTTCTGGAGTTACAGGTGATTGGGAAGTCATCATTGGCATGGAAGTTCATGCGCAAATCATATCAAATTCGAAACTTTTTTCAGGAGCATCAACCAAATTTGGTGCAGAGCCGAACAATCATGTATCACTTATTGATGCAGCCATGCCAGGTATGTTGCCTGTTCTTAATCAAGAATGTGTTCGTCAAGCGGTTCGAACGGGGTTAGGATTAAAGGCGCGTATTAATTTAAAATCTGTTTTTGATCGCAAAAACTATTTTTATCCAGATTTACCGCAGGGGTATCAGATTTCTCAATTTCGCTATCCCATTGTAGGAGAGGGAAAGATTATTATATCTGTTGGTCCAGATTCGAATGGCCAATTTGAGGATATTGAAGTGGGAATTGAGAGGTTGCACCTTGAACAGGATGCTGGAAAATCGATGCACGATCAACATCCAACGATGTCTTTTGTAGATCTTAATCGTTCTGGTGTTGCTCTTATGGAAATTGTTTCTAAGCCTGATATGCGCTCATCAGATGAAGCTAAAGCCTATATGACAAAATTGCGTACGATTGTTCGTTATTTGGGCACTTGCGATGGCAATATGGATGAAGGTTCTATGCGTGCAGATGTCAATGTATCTGTTCGTCGTCCTGGTGAAGGTTTTGGAACGCGCTGTGAAATTAAAAACGTTAATTCTATTCGCTTTATTGGTCAAGCAATTGAATATGAAGCGCGTCGTCAGATTGCAATTTTAGAAGATGGAGGCGTCATAGATCAAGAGACTCGGCTTTTTGATGCCGCTAAAGGTGAAACGCGCTCTATGCGCTCAAAGGAAGAAGCGCATGACTATCGTTATTTTCCTGATCCTGATCTTTTACCATTAGAATTTGATCAAGCATTTGTGGATGCTTTGGCAGCAGACTTACCAGAGTTGCCTGACGCTATAAAAGCACGTTTTGTTAAGGAAATGGGATTGACAGTGTATGATGCTTCCATTCTTGTGACAGAAAAGGCTATTGCTGATTATTTTGAAGAAGTAGCACGTGGGCGTGATGGAAAAATAGTTGCCAATTGGGTGATTAACGACCTTTTAGGGGCTTTAAATAAAGATAATCGTGAGATTGAAGAGTCACCAGTATCGCCAAATCAATTGGGAAGCATTATTGATCTTATAAAAGAAGGAGTTATTTCTGGAAAAATTGCCAAAGATCTTTTTGAGATTATTTGGAATGAGGGGGGAGATGCACGCCAAATTGTAGAAGAACGAAATATGAAGCAGGTAACGGATACAAAGGCTATTGAAAGAGCTGTTGATGAGATCGTTGCCAATAATTCTGATAAAGTTGCGCAAGCAAAGCACAAACCTGCTTTAGCTGGTTGGTTTGTTGGACAGGTAATGAAAGCAACAGGTGGTAAGGCAAATCCCCAAGCTGTTAATGAATTGGTGAAGATGAAACTTGGCATAGATTAAATTTTATGGGGTGGAGAAGAAGCCATACATATGATATCTTCTTGAAATTAAAGGATAGCACGTTAACCTATCAATTGGAATTGTAGTTGAATTTACTAGTAACTTTTTCGATAATTTCAATCGTTAATAATTTTATTCCAACGATTAATTTCATGAACGCACTAAATGAATGGAATAGCAGATGGCTCGTTTTTTAAAGCAAATCTTCACATGGTGGAATGGCAATACCATTGGTACGCGTTTTTTCACATGGCGCAAAGGTAAGCGGATAGGGGAAGATCAATTTGGAAATATATATTATGAAGGAGGACTTCATAAGGATGGTTATCCGCACCGTTGGGTTATCTATAAAGACTATTCTGAGGCCTCTACTATTCCACCAGGTTGGCACGGCTGGATTCATCATCGCTGTGAGTGTCCACCAACACAAGAGGATTATCATCCTTATGAATGGGAAAAGCCTTATGTTGCAAATATGACAGGAACAAGTGAGGGTTATCGACCAAAGGGGGCTATCACCTCCAATGGAGAGTGTTCTTGTGTGCATGAAGATTATGATGCGTGGTCACCTAAAAAATAACATGTTTTAATGTGCGTGTGTATTTTTTGTCTTATTTGACTCTATGTTATGAAAAGAATTATTTTTTAAGGTGCGATTGATTTTGATATGATGAGATTTTTTTTATTTTTAGGGGTGAGGCATTTTATATATATTTTTTTTATGGGAATTTTAGTGTTTTTATCCTTAAATAATGGGGTGCGGGCTGAGCGTATTAGCAATGGAATTGCTGTTTTTGCAGGTCTTGACAAAATCACGGGACGGACCACACGTTTTGAAGTTACTCTTGGTAAAATTTATCAGTACGGCGCATTACAGGTAACACCACGTGCGTGTTATACGAGCTCTAAAGATGAACCCACGCGTACAACTGGTTTTGTTGAAGTCAATGAAGTAACATTAGATAAAAAAATACGGCGTATTTTTACAGGATGGATGTTTGCAGATAGTCCTGGTTTGAACGCTGTTGAGCATCCTATTTATGATGTGTGGTTAAAGGATTGCAAGCAGAATTCTCAAGATCGTTCTCTTCAATAATTAGTGTGTTATCTATTTATAATACATTGATTTATAATGGTCCTTTATCATTTTACAACTTAATAGCAAATTCCTATGATTACCTCATTTAATTTTTTTTATATTGAATAATCCAAATTATTCTCTTGCGTGTTACAAGTGTCGGATGTGTCAATAAGACTGTCTAAAAAAGGAATAAAAAATTCCGTCATGAACTGTTTAAATTCAAAGATGCATCATTAGAATCAACATATTTTTTCAGTGTTTCATAAGAGACAGTTCTTGAATTATATCTGTTAAAGGTTGAAATGAAAGGCTTGTTTATATTTGTTAAAGAGATGAACTGACGCTTTTGCATGTATGAGGGAAACAGATTATCAAGTAAGTAATTCATCATGAAACACCAATTAGTATATCTAGAGAACGCTGTATTGGTGTTTTTTCTCATAGAGATGTCATTTTTCGTTCAAAGCGTAGAAGCAATGCAGGACATATTAATGGAAAAATTGAGATTTAAGATTCTTTAAAGTTTATCAATCCAAGTATAGCTTGGTTAAAAAATGCAATAATCAATATATTTCTAGTAAGAAAATAATGTTTATATATTTTTATTATACACCACCTCATAAGTGAGTTTGTCTATTCGTAAGTTCTTGTATATTGCATGGTAACTTCACATTTAAGTAAGCAGGATACCACTAAGTTTGTAAATCATATTCTTGGTATCCATGCTTTTTAAAATCTTTTGTATAAAATACACGTGTTTTCATGTAGAGCTATTGAAAATTTAAAAAAGGGCTTCGAAGAGGCGTTGAGAAGATTCTGCATCACTGGGAATGGTATATTTATTTTGTATAAAGAATAACCCATTTTCTAAAAAATACGAGATTTTATACAATGAAAGTTTCTAGTCACCAACATAATGATGTTTCCCGATTGCCGAAACAACCTAAAGAACCCTTATTGAATGTTCCATTTATTGTAGTTGTTTTGATAGCATTTTGTTTTTGTCTTTATTGCATTTCTCAGTATTTTTTTTCTCATCAGGTTTATGTTGAAAGCCTTGAGTTTTTTTCATTTATACCAGCATTGTTTAAGAGGGATCCTGTAGCATTTTGTTATACCATGGTGAGTTATTCATTTATGCATAGTAGTTTTAAACATGTTGCTCTTAATATGGTTTGGCTTTTGGTTTTCGGCTCTCCTTTAGCAAGGCATTTTGGTGTTTTACGTTTTTTAATTTTTTGGGTGTTAACGGCAATTATTTCTGTTTTGACTTATTTTACATTTCATCAAGAAAGTACCATATCACTTATTGGGGCGTCAGGTGCCGTATCTGGAATGATGGGGGCTATTGCACGTTACGGTTTTCCTAGTGGTAATCTAGCTGTCAATGTGCAGAACGAAAAACTTTTGGGATCTTTATTATCTGTCAAAAAAGCTTTGTGTTCTAAGGGGGTTCTTGTTTATATGAGTGTATGGCTGACGACTGATTTGATCATAGGTATTTCTTCTATTTTGTTTGAAGAAAATGGCATCTCAATAGCATGGGAAGCTCATATTGGCGGTTTTTTTGCGGGTTTTTTGTTGGTTGGTTTTTTTGATGTTTCACAAAAAATTAAAAACTAGAATCTAAGATATTGATGTGCCACATAAAGAGCTATTGTTGCTGCATTTGAAACATTTAATGATTTAATATTTCCAGGCATGTCAAGGCGTGTTAAAGCGCAAACGGTTTCGCGTGTTTTTTTACGTAAACCTTTACCTTCTGCTCCTAAAACAAGAGCAATTTTATTCCCTGTTAATGCTGTTTCTAGAGGTTGGTCACCTTCTGAATCGAGACCAAAGCTTGTAAAACCTGTTTGATGAAGTTCTTGAAGAGCTTCAGCAAGGTTTCGTACGGTAATATAATGAATCATTTCCAGAGCTCCAGATGCCGCTTTCGCAAGAACACCGCTTTCGTGGGGAGAGTGACGGCAAGTTGTAATAAGTGCTTTAGCTTTTAATGCAACTGCAGAGCGCATAATAGCACCAACATTATGTGGATCGGTAATTTGATCCATGACAATGACCAGATCAGTATTGGTTAGTTCCGACAGTTTGCATGGTTTGAGGGGGAGAGTTTCCAAAACAATACCTTGATGAACAGCCTCACTTCCAACAAGCGAATCAAGATATTTGGGGGTACATAATGTAACAGAGCAAGGATAATCTGATTCGGATATATTTAATCGTTTTAAGGCATTTTGTGTAACGTAAAGACATTTTAAAATTCTTTTTGGGTTTTCTAAAGCAGCCTGAACAGAATGAATGCCATAAAGATGGATGATCTCTTGCTGTAAAGAAGCAGCTTTCTTATTTGGGTGTGTAAAAGATCGAGAAGGAGAGCCTTTTGTATCGCGATATCGGCGACGCAAACGAGCATAATGAGAATTTTGTGATGTTTTTTCTTTCATAGCTTCTTTATAACGTGTTAATAAGAAAAATAGAGAGAAAAAATCTATAATTTAAAATTATGAGCAGGAAATTTGTACAGAATTGTATTTATTCTGTTGACAGATACAATAGTAATCGTCATAACCACTTCGCAATCAGATTGAATTGAATGGGTATTCAAGATGGTTGTCGTGATGTCTCATTGCGCGACTTTATCGGTGTAATGGAGGGGTGCCCGAGTGGTTAAAGGGGGCGGACTGTAAATCCGTTGCGTATGCTACGTTGGTTCGAATCCAACCCCCTCCACCATTCATCGAAGGAGAGTTAGTACGTGGGTCATGCGGGTATAGCTCAATGGTAGAGCAGCAGCCTTCCAAGCTGAATATGCGGGTTCGATTCCCGCTACCCGCTCCAAATGGTTGTTGATGATTGGGCAAATAGGTATGATGGAGGATATTCCATTTATAGATTTGGTGGGGTTTTCCGTCTAAGAGTTGTGGTGATTGGGCTGTTTGCAGTCTGGTCAGACTTAAGTTTTGCAGAACTGTCCCTAGATGCTAATAAAAATTAGGGAATAAAACAAGAGATTAATAGCAATGGCGAAGAGCAAGTTTGAACGAACAAAACCGCATGTTAATATTGGTACGATTGGTCACGTTGATCATGGGAAGACCTC
>NZ_JBHIQH010000076.1:0-11540 GCF_042196485.1 Bartonella sp. AD24XZML
GAAAAGCAGCAAGATATTGCGGCTAAAAGTCAGATGCAACAGATGGATTTACAAGGCAAGCAGATTGAATTGGTCATGCGTCAAAAGAGAGCAGAATTGGAAGCGGAATTGATGCAACAACGCCATGAGCTTGAACAGGAGCGTATTCTTAATGAACGAGCGCAAAATCAGATTATGCGTGAAAGAGCCGCCACTTATCGAGGAAGAAGCATTTAAGAGAGGTTAGAGAATGAATGCAGAAATGAACGAAGCTATGAATGAAGATTACAGGGTTGGAGCACCGGTTTTTGATGATGATGAGAGTTCTTTTGAGAGTGATTATGAGGTAGAAAGTGTTGAGAGCAATGATGCGACACCTTCAGAACCGGTTGCAGAGCCCGTTGATAAGCCTTCAGAAATCGTTCCTATAGATCGGCAACGTGCAGAACAACAAGCCAACCAAGCCCGTGAAGCGCTTGTCAAGTTTTACGAACCCCAAGCCCAGCCACCAATGGTTGAAGGAGAAAGTGGACCTCCAGACCCTACACAAGACATCATTGGCTATATGGGCTGGATGGGAAGGAAGCTACAAGAGCAAGATGCGTATATTAGGGCACAGCAGGATGCACAAAGGCAAGCCATTGAATCCCACGAATTTAATGATCATTTGAACCAGTTTTTAGAAAGTTCTGTGACTTCTATCAAGGACAAATACAGTGACTTTGATGCAGCAGCAGATTTTCTTTATGAGACGCGTGCAAAGCAATTAGGTGCATGGTCTTCTATTTATCCGAATTATGCACAAAAGAGCACGATAGATGCGATTATAGGGGATGAATTGCGGACGATTGTAGCAACTTGTGCACAAAAAGGGGTTAATCCAGCAGAAGAGCTTTATAGGATAGCACAAAATCTTGGCTATCAAAACCAAGCAGTGCAAGCGAATAATCACGTTGCAGCGCTTCAAAGCCGTCAAAATTCTGCGAGAACCTTAACAGCATCTGGCGGAGGGGGCGTGACGGGTCCTATGACAAAAGACACCCTTGCTAATATGTCAGAGAAAGAATTCAACGCGTGGATATCCAATCCGAAGAATGAAGCGCGTTTTTATGAAATTATGGGTGCAGATCCTGATTAGGCAATAAATTTTACAGCATAATCCGCCTTTGATGCGGATTTTCCACCGGCTTTAAAGCCGGTTTTTTTACAGCAAAGAAAGGTGAAACAAAAAATGGCAACAACACATATAGGGACTCATGATCCGCAATCGGTGAAATTGTGGTCACAGAAATTAAGCAATGAAGTTTTGAAAGCGACGAAAATAGCCCCTCTGATTGGCAAAAGTTCGAACAGTATTATCCAGCTTTATAACGAAACCCATAAGAGTGCAGGGGACAGCGTCACATTCAGTTTGTTGGTCAATCTGTTTGGGGACGGTGTCACTCAGGGTGAAACCTTAGAGGGCAATGAAGAAGCCCTTCAATTTATGAATGATCGGTTGGTGATTAACGAGCTCTTACATGCGGCGCGTGTTGCCAATGATGATTCAATTGATCAACAGAGAATCCTTCCGAATTTACGCAAGAAAGCGAAAGAAGGCTTGGTTCGCTGGTATGCCAATCGTTTAAGCATCATGTTCTTTTTGCAGGTGTGTGGTTATACAGCGCGTACCATTAGTGTTGATGGTCGAGAAGTGTACATTAAACCGGTTCATTACGGCTTTAATGAAATCATGGCACCAAGCAGTGAACGGATTATTCGACCCGATGGGAAAACCAAGGATGAAGACCTTACCGATAAAGCGAAACATAGCTTTAGTTTGAAGCTTATTGATGAAGCGGTTAAACAAGCGAAACTTGCCAATCCGCAGATTTCCCCCGTTCATGTCAATGGTGATGATGTTTACGTTCTCTATTTGCACCCAACACAAGTGATGCAATTGCGCACCAATACAGCCGCTGGTGAATGGTTAGATATTCAAAAATCGGTTTATGCGACTTCTCGTGCAAAGAACCCAATCTTTGATGGTTCTCTTGGCATGTATAATGGTGTTGTTTTACGCGAAGCTATTCATGTTACCCATGGTGTAAAATCGACAGATCATACAGCTGTCAAAAGCGTGCGTCGTGCGGTGTTCTTAGGGGCACAGAGTGCGATTATAGGTTTTGGGAAAAATCATAGTGCAACAAATTACACCCTCAAAGAAGAATATTTTGATTATGAACGTGAATTTGGTGTTGCCGCCAAAACTTTGATAGGAATGAAGAAAACCCGTTTCCAAATGCCAAATAGTGCGCAGACAGCCCAAGATTTTGGAACGATTGTTATTCCTACCTACAGCGGTGAACCTGATAATTAATCATAGGGAGGAAAACAAGACATGGCAGATCAATTACCCTCTCCCTTGCAGGGGAGAAATCTACATACCCAACAGGTGAGTTTCTTACGTTTGAATATCTCACATAAAGAGAAGCATCTTACGGAGAAAATAGGGATATTGCCTCGTGGCGCTTTGATCACTTCCATAAAAGCGTTTGTGAAGACAGCGTTTTCTGAGGCGAAATTGAAGATTGGCAGCAGCTATGGGGGCAATGAGTTTGGGGAAAAAGATATCAAAGCCCAAAATACGCAAGATTTTACACCAACAGATCAAAAGGTTTTTACTCCAGAGGATAAAGAAATGACCCTTTATGCAACACGAGATAAAACCACAGATGCTGGTGAGTGTGTTGTGGTCGTGCAATTTGTGACAAATCATTAAGGGGATAAGATATGGCAGATTATTTACCAGAACCACTACAGGGGAGAAGCCTTCATACGCAACAGGTAAGCTTTTTGCGTCTTAATTTTAGCTATGAAGATAAAGAAAATGTGATGAAAATAGGCACCCTCCCTCGAGGTGCTTTGATTACTTCGATTAAAGCGTTTATTAAGACGGCGTTTTCGGATACGAAGGTTAAGATAGGCAGCACTGCTGGCGGGAGTGAATTTGGTGAGGTAGAAATTAAACAAGCCGGTATTAAAGCAGCGACGATTTCTAATCAGAAGGAGTTTGTCCCTTCTGATAAAGAGGTCACGCTTTATGCCAAAGCCGATAAAACAGTCCAAGCGGGTCAAGCAAGTATCGTCGTTGAATTCGTGACCAATCATTGAAATTGAAGGGAGAGATCCATTAACTCTCCTTTTTATGAAGTAGAAGATTGTACCGAGAGTTGTAAATTAAGGGCAGATAAGACAGCGACTAAGGTAGAAAGCTTAGGGTCACCCGTTTTGCTTAAGGAGCGATATAGTCCACTGCGTTCGCGATTGGTTTCTTTTGCTAAAGCACGCATATTTTGAGAGCGAGCAACGATACCAATAGCATCCGCTATATGAGCAGCATCACCAGTTTTGAAGGCTTCATTTAAAAAGACTTCTTGAGATTCTGGTGTTGTGAGGTGTTTTTCAAAGTTAAAGGTTTTCAATTTCATTTTTAAGATCCTTTAAAAGAGATAAGGCTTTTTGAATATCACTGGATTGTGTGGATTTATCACCACCACAAAGCAATATAATGATTTTATCGCCTTTTTGTGTGAAATAAATTCTGTAACCAGCTCCATAATGGATACGTAATTCACTTATGCCATTAAAAAACTTCGCATCACCCAAAAGTCCTGAACGAATTCTATGAAGTCTTGTAAGAATTATATCGGCAGCTTTTCTGTCTTTAAGCTTTTCTAGCCATTCATCGAATTCATCTGTTGTTTTTATTATCGCTACCATTAGTGCATCGTAGTACACATATTGTATAATGTCAATACTAATATTTTTCAAAGGAAAGGTATTTTGATGACGCGTCATTATATTCGGGTTAAGACGGGGGGACCAATACCGGCGAAACAGAATGTTTATCGTCATAGAAAAACGCTTTCATACTTGGTGTCGGTTATCCAAGATGAGATTGATGACATCACAGATGAGTATGTAGTGCAAATCCAAGAAAGTATTTTTGCTGCTATTCGTTTTTGTGAGAGAGAAAGTTTTTACTTTAACGAAAGCCGTGATGTTACGTTTCAAACACGGGCGGGGCAGGGGACTTATGATGCAAGCGATACCCGCTCTCTTGAAACAGCAGTCAAAATCAAAAGCGTTTATCTTAAGTCTGATCAACATCATAAGCTTGAACTAGAGTGGAGAAGTCCTTTTGCTCTAGAGCCTTTGTTGACATCAGAGCAGCAAGGAACGCCGGTTTGTTACAGTTATTTTGATAGGAAACTGTATCTTTATCCTACACCGGATAGGGCTTATCAGATACAACTTCTTCTCTCTCCACAGCGTTTATCAGAGATAGAGAGTGTTGATGAGGAGCATCCATGGTTTATCTATGGGTTTGACTTGATCAAAGCGCGTGCAAAATATGAACTGTACAAGAATATTCTGAAAGAACCCGATTGTGCAGCCGCTGCTTACAATGACTTTAATGAACAATTGCATGAATTGCGTGCAGAGACGTCCAAACGTCATAACGTCACGCGAATAATTCCAACGGATTTCTAAAATGGTGTATTTTCCAATTGCTGATTATCGACCAGATGTTTCGGTCGTCAATGGGAGCTTTACAGATACGCTTGTGAATGTTTTACCGGCTGATGGCTGTTACATTCCGATGCCTAGTGTCATGGTTGTGTCGCATGCTTTAGAAGAAAAGCCTTTGGGGTGCATAGCGTTTCGAAGTGGCAATGGTGTTAAGCTCATCGTAGGAGGAGCTAAAAAGCTTTACAGTTATGATAGCCAAACCAAGGGTTGGAAGGACATAAGCCAAAGTGGTGTGACATATCAAGCAAATGAAGAGAATAAATGGTCGTTTGCTCTTTTTAAAAACATGGTTATTGCGGTGAATAAAAATGATAAACCGCAAGTTTTCAAGGTTCTTAGTTCTGAACGGTTTGAAGATTTAGAAGGAAATCCACCGAAAGCAGGATTGGTCAAAGTTTGGGGACCTTTTGTTTGTTTGATGCAATTGACAGATCATCCCAATCGCATTCATTGGTCTGGAGAAGGCGATGAAACTGTATGGGAGACTCAATATAATGTCAGTGGTTATATGGATTTCCAAGATGGAGAATATGTTCAGGGGGCAACAGAAACAACCAATCCTCTTATTTTTCTTCGTTCCGCTATTTATGCTGGTTCTTTGACGTTAGGTTCCAAAAGCCCGTTTGTTTTTCAAAAGATACAAGACAAGCGAGGAGCCCGCAGTGCAGCCTCTATAGCGTGTCGAGGGAGTGATGCTTTTTTTGCGAGTGATGGTGGCTTTTATCAGATCAGTGCTGATGGTCAACTTTTGCCGATAGGCTTTGAGAAAGTTGATAGAACGGTTTTTAAAACCTTTGATAAGTTTGCTCTTGATGAGATGCAAGGGGTTATAGACCCCGTTGATAACCGGATTTACTGGTCAATAAAAAGAAGCAATAACGAGCAAACGACCTTTGTCTATGATTGGGGATTGCAGAAATGGTCGACGCTACAGGGAAAACCTTTCACATTGTTTCCAGTATTTACGACAGGGTATACTTTAGAACAGTTAGATGAGATCTCGATCAATCTTGAGACATTGCCGGCTTCTTTAGACAGCCCCCGTTGGCAAAGTGGCGCCCCAATGCTTGGTGCTTTTGATGAAAACAATAGGCTTGTTATGTTTACAGGTGCACCGATGGAGGCAACGGTTGTTTCGCAAGAATTGGGAGCACCAGATGGAAGTTTTAACTTTATCACGAAGATTTTTGCTGAAGTTGATACGACGCAAGGTCTTTTAAGTATTGGAGAACGTCGGCTTCGTAATGATCAGACGCCGATCACATGGCACCAAGAGAGGGCATGTTCTTATCTTACGGGCGCTTATCATGGTCGTTCGCGCAATCGTTATCACCGCTTTAAATTACGCATTCCTAAAAATGAACCTTGGACGGCAATTACGGGCTTTAACGTGGATTTACGTCCTTTAGGCAGAGGATAATGGCAAAAGTCTTTTTGACCACGTCTTGGGATATGGAGCGTATAGCGCCATACCTTGAAGACATCATTGCGTCATTTCGTGAGTATGTGGAACGTTTTAAACATGAAATCACGTTGCAAGAGCTCATTGAAGCGATTTGCAGTGGCAAGAAACAGTTATGGCTTGTTTTGAATGATGACGAGCGCTTTTTAGCGGTGTTCACGACCCAGATACAGCAGACAGTTTTAGGAAAGAAGCGTGCTCTGATTTGTGAATGTAGTGGCAAGGGTGTTCTTGATCAAGTTGACAATTTGACATTTGTAGAGGATTGGGCGCGTGAGAATGGCGCTTTTGAGATAGAGATTTTAGGGCGTTTAGGCTGGAAACGTGCACTGAACAAACAAGGCTATGGCATAGGTATGCTTTATTATAGGAAGGAATTGTGACATGGGGAGCAGTAGACCAGCAACGACAGAACAGAAGCAGGTACAAACAAGCGCTCCTCCTACTTGGATGCAGAATGTCTTTAAGCGTGGGGGTGCAGATGCGTATAACATGTATGACACAGGGATGGGGGGTAATGTTTATGGCGGTCCTCGTGTTGCACCTTTAAGCACTCCAACTTATCAAGCCATAAGTGGTCTTGGAGCTATTCCTCATCAGTATCAGAATTATATGAATCATTTGATGAATACTCCAACATCGTCTGCAAGAAACCTTAACTGGATTGCATCTGGTGGCTTGATGGGACCGAATTCTCAATTTGATGAGGAACTTAAAGAGGGCTTAAGTGAAATAAGAAATAGCATTAATCGACAGTTTTTAGGGAGTGGTCTTTATGGCTCTAGNCATTAATCGACAGTTTTTAGGGAGTGGTCTTTATGGCTCTAGTGCGCATAGCAATGAGTTACAGAGGGGGCTTAATGATGAATTAGCCCGTATCAAGTATAACCGGCGTGATAGAGATTTACAGCATATGATGCAAGCCAATTCGATGATTGATCAACTGAATGAGAACCGCTTAGGCATGATAGGCAACTTATTCCCCTCTTACAATAACGCTTATTCGAATATGTTGCAGGGGTCATCTGTTCTTAATGACTACAATCAACGCCTTGTTGATGCCAATAGAGAACGTTGGCTGGAACAAGACAATAGCGGCTGGAATAGATTGAATATGCTTATGAACGCCGGTCATGGCTTTGCAAGAAATTACGGCACGACAATGAATAATAATACAGCTTCAATGATGCATGGTAACGACCCTTGGAAGAACGCTATGATGGTGCTTTTTGGATTAAAGAAGGCTGCGGAAAAGGCAGCAAATGCTGCCGTTTAGTTTGAATAATCTTAGAAAAAATAAATAGTTAAAAGGGGTAGTGTAATGGTTTTTATGAGTTTTGACCCGAAAAATAGAAGTTTGGCATTAAAACGAAAAAAAACGGGAACAGAGTTATTACAGGAAGCAATACAGGAAAATCAAAGATTTGGATCTCAAGTACCAGCTCTTCCTAGTATGATTTCTATGAATAATCCCTATAATATAGGTTCCTTTTCTTTTGCTCCAATAGGTTCTATTTATACGAATGAAGAAAATAAACCTTCTCCAATTCCACAATCAGAAACTCCTCCTCAGTTAGAGACTTCTCCACCTATTCCAACAAAACCAGTTCCATTGCAAGAACAGCCTCCTGAACCAAATCTTAGTTTTTGGGATAAATTTTCTCGTTTTTCACAGTCTGATGTTAGTAAAAATATTGATGATTTTCTTATGGGTGCGATAACGGCTAGTCCAAATTCATCTGGATGGCAACTTTTTGCCAATGGGTTGAAGAGCTTGCATGAAGGCGATAAACAAAGAGGGCAGATTAACCAGACTGTCGAGTATCTAAAATCCAAAGGCTACAGTGAAGAAGAAGCCGCTATTATGGCACGGAATCCTCAAATGCTTAATGGGTTGTTTACACAAGGAATGAGTGCACATTCTAGTTCTCAACAAATAGATAATACACCACCTAAACTTTCTCCTGATTACTATGGTGTTTTTAATCCTGAGACTAAACAGTGGGAAGCAAAGGTTATTAAAAGAAGTAAGACATATGAGGAAAAAAAAGAAAAGCTTACAAAGCAAAAACAATTTTTTCAATCTGAATTAGTTAGTCAGAATACTAATATTAGGTTACTTGAGAATATAGAACAACTAGTTCGATCTACATTAACTGGGACAAATATATTGGCACCAATATTTTCAATATTATCTTCAACTGACGCTGCAATATTAAAGTCAAATATTGAAGCGATTAAAAAGAATCTTGCACGTGATACTTTGGAGGAAATGAAACAGAAGTCACCAAATGGAGCGTCAGGATATGGAAATATGAATATACAAGAATTTACATCATTACAGACCCGTTTGGGAAATTTAGATACAAACCTGAGGCGAGATATATTGTTAAAAGAAATTATAGCTGTAAAAGAGGCAGTGTTTAAGGCAAGGAGTAATACACAAAAACTTTTAAATAATTGGAACACTGAATATAATGATTTTCTATCATTGCCTATTTCACCTATTTCACAATTTACACATGTAAAAAATAAAGATGATGAGGATAGATTGTCTAAAGGTGAATTCTTTATAGATGACGGTGGTTACATAAGAAACAAGTGAAAGAGAAATTGATATGGGATATGTACCTTATTCTCCTGTTATTGGCCATATTTCAGATAAAGATATAATGGAAAAAATTTGGAATGCACAAAATAGCTATACAGGGATTACACAGCATCCAGAAGAAACACAAAAGTTAGAAGAAGAATATCCTACTGAAAATATTTCGTTGTGGGATGCTCTCAGAAGCTCTACTGCAGAAGGACTTACAGCAAACTTTAGTGATGAGCTTCAAGGTTTGTTTTCCCACTTATCAGGAAGCAATTATGATGAGGCTGTAAAGAAGGCACGCGCTTATCAGAGGGCAGTACATAGAGCATATCCTTGGTTATCATTTGGTGGAAATTTTATAGGGTCTATTTTACCATTGATAGCGACGGGGGGAGTGCCGTTAATTGCGAGTAGGTTAGGTTTAGCAGCATTTGGAGCTAGAAAAGCTGGTTTGTTTCCCCGTTTTGTAGGTGAAGCAATAGGTATTCCAGGAAAAGATTTAGGTCTTAAAACAGCGGTGAGATCAGGTGCATTATCAGGAGCGTTATCAGGAGTTGGAAGTGGTGTAGGATGGGGAGATTCTATAGATAGTGGGATAAATAATGCTGCGATTGGAAGTGTAGCGTCTCCATTTCTCTCTATCGTAGGTTCTTTTGCTGGGAGAGGGTATAATGCTATCGGCAATGCAGGAAAGAAAGCTCCAGATGGTTTTTCTAAGAGAGATTTACGGAATATTGCTAGTTATGCATATCATTCGGGGATAAAAAACCTACCAGATACTCTTGCAAAAAGTGGTTCTGAAGCACGTCTTAGTGATATTATTCCAGGATTTAAAAATCATATTTATGGTATAGTTCAAAACAATAGGATGCTTCATGAGCAGCTTAATGAAGAGCTTGGTAAAAGAGCAGCTGGAATTTCAGGACGAATGGGCAAAGCTCTAGATGAAAACTTTATCAAAAGAAAGGGAAGTGGAGATCTTGAAGATGCTTTAGAAGAGTCAGTAAACAAATCTACTTCGACTCTGGATGCAGGACAGATTCAAAAAGCTTTTGATAATATAGGTAGTATAAAGTCACAACCATTATATGATACAGCATTAAGTACTGCTTTAAAGCCTGAACACCAAAAAAAGGTGCAACAGTTAATGGAGCATTCACATTTTAAGAAAGCCTACGAAGAAGCTACGCAAGATGTCAATAATCGAAAAATTACGGATGCGGCGTATGTACAAAAATATCCTGATTCTATAATGGATATTCTTCACCGAACCAAAGTAAAGATTAGCAATCAGATTCAACGTGATAATCTAAATGGTATAGACACTGCGGATCTTGTTTCACTTGAAAAGTATATTATAAAGTTGCTAGAGGACATTTCAGGAGATTATAAGACAGCAAGGGAGGTTTTTGCCTCTTATAAAGATCTCTCTAAAGCTATAAAAGAAGGATACGATTCTTTGAGTTCTTCTGTTTCTATCAATGAGGCTCTGAATAAAAGCAATCTATATCAAAGTAAAGGTAAAGTGTCATCTGTTGGTGATAGAGCTCCGTCATTCGAAGATGCTTATAAATTAGGCACAAGAAGTAAGATTGATGATGAAATGTTCAATTCTAGCGATAAGTTAGAATATTATAAAAATCTTTTCAACACAGACAGCTATGTAGAAAAACTAAAATCTCTTTTTGGTGAAGATGCTGTAAAGAGACTAAAGGACGCTTTTGAGTACGAACAGTTGTATAATAAAACCTATAAGGGAATTCCAGAGCTGAGAGATAGAGCACGCCCAAAACTCTTTCAAGGGTTTAAAGAATATAAAGATATTGGGCAATTTCCGCATGCTGTTGTAAGAATACTAAGAAATGCACACAGGATGACAACAAGTCAGAAAAATCTAAAAGCTCTCCAGAAACTAGATAAAAAAATGCTAGAGCTCGATTCTTTAAAAGTAGGGGGATATAATAACAAACAAGTAGCAAAAATTATTCAAGATTTCATTAATGATTATGAGAAAGGACTTGTAAACAACGATATTGCAAAACGCTTTCATGCTTCTTTATCTCGACTAATGTGGGGAATGATGACAGCGGGATCTAGAAATTCTGAGTAATGCAGTAGTGATATCAACAATGGGGAAAGCTAACAAAATGACTAGCTATTATAGTCCTTCCATAGATCAAGCGATACGTCAAGCAGCAGCGCGTTATGGTTTGCCAGAAAGCTATTTGTACCGCGTTGCGCAAGTGGAAAGTGGCGGCAATCCGAATGCAAGGAATCCCCGTTCTTCGGCGGGTGGTTTGTATCAATTTATCGACAGCACAGCCAAACAATATGGTTTGCAAGACCGTTTTGACCCCATGCAAGCGGCAGATGCCATGGGGCGGTTGACCCTTGATAATCGTAATCATTTAAGCCGTGTTTTGGGAAGAGCGCCTACCGATGCGGAATTGTATTTAGCACACCAACAAGGGGCAGGAGGAGCCGCCCGCCTTTTACAAAATCCTCATGCTAATGCAGCGCAAATTGTTGGCAGCAATGCGGTTGGTTTGAATGGTGGTAACAGTGGCATGCGTGCAAGTGATTTTGTCAACCGCGTGTTACAAATGTATGGGGGAAAGCCTTATAGAGCAAGCCCTATTGTGCAAGGTGGTTTTGGCAATAGAGACAACTTACTCGACGTTTTAAGGGCATTATTAGCATCACAAGAAGAGGCTTCGGAAGAAGAAGAGAGTGATGATGATGATAATCCTTTGATGACGCAATTCATGCGGGCGTTTTACGGACCATTTTACCGGAATTAGGATTTATGAGAGATGTCAACGATTTATGATTGGTCGCTTAGAGCGGCGGATAATACGCGTTGTGATGCTTTAATTGATTGGTCAGAAGGGCAGCATCCTAGCAGTGTGAATAAGAGCGCCCGTGTGA
>NZ_JBHIQH010000077.1:0-87857 GCF_042196485.1 Bartonella sp. AD24XZML
AGATGTTCCGGCTTTTTATAAAACACTTTGTGAAGCATCAACCATAACAAAACTGGCTTTGCGTCTGCTTATCCTTACAGGTAAACAACGCCATAAGATCACGAATAGACCAGCAATGGATTGGAAAGATGTTCCTGCCTTTTATCAAACACTTTGTCAAACAACAACCTTAACACAATTGGCTTTGCGTTTGCTTATTCTGACAGGGGTCCGTACCAACTCTTTACGTCATATTCGTGAAGATCAAGTTGATGGGGATATCTGGACCATACCTGCTGAAAATATGAAAGGAAAGCGCGATGCTACAACAGAATTTCGTGTGCCTTTATCATCAGAAGCAATGAAAGTAATTGAACAAGCCCGCTGTATCTCTAAAAGTGATTTCATTCTGTCTTTTTCTGGTCGTGCTCCCATTGCTGAAAATCGTATGGCTCAATATATGAGAGACAATAAGCTTGAAGCCTGCCCGCATGGTTTTCGCTCTAGTTTACGCGATTGGCTTGCTGAAACAACCGATGCCCCTTATGAGGTCGCTGAAACCATTCTAAGTCATACAGTAGGAGGGCAAGTAGAGCGCTCCTATCGTCGTACTGACTATCTAGGACAGCGCCGTGTCTATATGGATAAATGGGCGGCTTATGTCACAGGTCAAACCTAAAATATGGGGTGAATAACCCCATTATCTGTGGATAACTTTAGCTCTCTTTTCTCTCATTCTTTCTCAATAAGAGTCATAAATTATCACATCAGAAATTATATGATAAAATATTGTTTTCTATGAATAAAACATCTTTCTAAATGAACCAAAATGTGGTTAATAAATAGTTATGATTTGTTACCATTTTTTTATAGTGAAAGGATTTTAATATGACAGCAAATGATATTCTTTTAACAGACCGTGAAAGTGCAAAATTGCTTCATATGAGTGTTTCAACATTCCGCCGTCATGTAACCAATGGCTCTCTCCCAAAACCTTTAAAATTTGGTTTTTTATCGCGTTGGTTACAATCAGATCTTTTGAATGTCATCGAGCAAGCAAAACAGCAACGTTATAACGACGCGGCATAAAAAAACCTTGTCATGTAAGGACGGACAAGGCTTTTTCAAACTTATTATCCCAGAGCTTTATTTGGTGTAAATTCAAGGCTTTCTCTGCTGAAGCATGACTTAAGGTTTGCATTCAAGTTGTTCTGAATGTTTTTTACAATAAGGGCTATTTAAGCGCCTCTTGACACTTCTCTGTGGGATGACAGCACCTGGACGACAAATCGGAAGGTTTTCTTCTTTAAAAGTATAACACCATCCCCCTTCATGTTCATCTTTATAGTGGAATCCTGATTGAATCATGCAAGCATGGACTGTTGCCTATGCATTAATACTCTGCTCTCTGCTTTCTGAATCCTCATCATAAGGCATTGGCATTCCACATTCCAATAAAAGCTTTTCCTATCTCAGTAAAATCTGCTCCTGGCTTCTCCCACATATACATATACCCTGGAGCAGACTTAAAAAAATTACACCCAGCTATACTTAACAGGATTATCCCGCTTAATAATCTTAAAATGTGTTTCATTTTTTGCTCCATGAATTAATTGAATCAATTTGTATCCGGTGAGATGAACCATAATCATGCCTACATGCTCGATCCGCATTTGCATAACAAACATGAGGACTTGGATAATCAAATAGTACTTTCTTTGCCTCTTTAACTGCGTTACTACCAAGGGACTCTTGTCAAAAGTAGCGGGATTTTTGCCAAACACAACACCAACAAAATCATCTGCATGGTTTTCCAAGCCGACAGTGGTTTTCTTTCCATCCCTTAAGATATATAACGTATCTGCCATGTCTTGAGTATTATAAGCTGGACCAAAAAAATTAACCGTTGTTTCCTTTGCTATACCGTGAACACCATGCTTTACTAAATCGTGTGATCCATTTCCTGCTGTTATGGTCCACGACTATGGGCATCATCATGCAATCCTGTATTGCCATAAAGATACATTGTATCCTGGAATTTCTTGGTTGAATTGGTCAATCCAAAAAAAAATCTACCTTCCAGAAACTTCTGAAAAATCGCTATCCCTACTTCCACTTCCCAGTCTTCAGCTTCTGGGAAGTATGTAAAATAAAGGGGACCATGATCATTGTCAGCAAACTGGACAGTATAACGCGCAGCATCATCTGGTGAGGTAAAAATACCATTGTAAAACATATGAACCTTGCCATCAGAACCTTTTTGTAAATGTTTTTCTTCTTCTGGTGTTAAATAGTGATACAGAGGTATTTTTCTTCCATAGCTGTCTTTTATATAGTTTCCATTTTTATCTGTTGCATAGAGGACATTGCCATTTTCATCATGCTCAACCTCACCCTCAGGATGCTCTTTGAGATATGCGAATTCGCGTATTTTGTCCCAGTATCCCAATCCTTCATCCGATAAATCATTGATCATATCTACGCGATTATGCACTGCTCCTTCAAGCGGTGCGACATCTAGCTGTCCTACTGCTTGGTGGGCTGTAGCGGTGTTGCGGTTGAGTGCATCAATGATTTGTCCAGCATCTTGCCCCATCGCCCTCTGTCCAGTTGTATCAGTAAGGATGATAGTCCCATCGCTGATAGCAGATTTGGTTTTCCCTTCTGCTCCATCCTTGGCTTTGCCGTGATTTAAAACATTCTTGGCAATGTTTTTTATCGTGTCATTCCCAGAAATGCTAAACCCATGGCTGCTGGCTTTAGCATGCGCACTGTTGGTGATATCACTGGTGCTAATGCTTCCTGTGGTCAGGCTGTTTTTGTCCGCTGAGGCTGTGCTAGCAATAATGCCTCCGGTTAGGGTCGTTTTGTCTTTAACAATGATATTAAAGCCGCCATCACCCGCTTTGATGCCTGATTGCTCCACAACACTATGATAATCGCTAGAGGATTTATCCTTTTGGAAAGAGGCACTCATGGAGCCCCCACCTATTTACTAAGGAAATTAAACGTGTGTAATATCAAACATATCATCATACAGTCTGCTAAAGATGAGAGCTTTGTTTTTTACCATTGGCTATGAAAGAAAATCCTTTGAGGACTATTTCAATCAACTTATCAAAAATAATATTAAACTTTTGTATGATATTCGTAAAAATCCAATAAGCAGAAAATACGGATTTTCAAAAAGACAATTAGAGAAAGTTGTAAACAACATTGATATTGAATATATGGCATATGCCTGAACTTGGAATTGCCTCTGAAAAACGAAGAAATTTGAAAACACAAAAGATTATGATCGCCTTTTTGAAGATTATAAAAATACAACTCTCAAGGATAATTCTTGTGCAATAAACAAATTATATCAAATTTTTTTTAACAAAAAGCGCGTTGCAATCACCTGTTTTGAAGCCAATGTATGCATGTGTCATAGAGGACAACTCGCATTAGCTCTCATTCCATTGCCTGATTGGAAATATGAAATTAAGCACACCTAAAAAATAAATTTGCATATTTTTTAAAAATGGGAGTGCCCATATGCCTCCCAGCCCCCTACCCATTCCTAACAACTTTTAAGTGATGCATGATTCACGCTACGGGTGAATTCTGCGCAAATCAAGGAAAAGAAATATGAACTGACTGATAAAAAAATTGAGGTTGGTGGATACATTACACTTTACCGCATCCGTGCTTTGAGAGACTTTGGAGATGTAAAGGCAGGTGATCTTGGCGCTTTTATACAAAAAGAAGACAATCTAAGTCATGATGGCAATTACTGGATAAGTGATTATGCAAAAGTCTATGGTTATGCCAAGGTTTTTGGGGATGCACATGTTTACGGTGGCACATTTATTAGTGGAAAAGCTAAAATTTATGACAGTCCATTGATTTCCATCAGAGCAAATATACGCTGGCTATTAAACAAGCGCAAAATGGCATCTCCAAGAAAATAAACAGACTTACAAAAGGCTCTTTCGATTGGTTATTGCATCAGTATTTACAAAACATGCAATGGCATAATCAATCAGAATCTACTAAAAAAGTTAAATATCGAATTCTGAATAATGTTTCTAAACATATCGGTGATCGTGCATATAAAAGCATAAACAAACAACACATGCTTGAAGCCGTAGACAGAAGGCGGGATACCCTCGCGGCGGCAAAACATTTTTTAACCTCTTTAAACGGTCTCTTTAATTGGGCGGTTGATAATGCCCTTTTAAATAGAAATCCTGCCTTTAATATAAAAGCACCAAAATCTTTAAACAGTGGGGGATTACTGCCATGGCTAGAAGAGGACATAGACAAATATTATCACCGTTGGTCACATGGTACACATGAACGCGTCTGGATTGATGTTCTTCTTTATACAGGCTTGCGTCGTGGTGATGCCGTTCGTATCGGCTGGAAAGACGTCAAAGATAATATCATTTATCTCAAAACAGAAAAGAGCCAATTTAAAACAGATGTTTTTCTTCCTATTTTACCAGAACTAGAGGAAACCCTTAAAATTGGTCCCATAGGTAACGAAACATTTATTTGTGGTAAAGGTGGAAATAAGCTTGTCAAAGAAAGTTTTGGCAACCTCTTTCGTGAAGCATGTAATGCGGCGGGTATTAAAAAATCAGCGCACGGATTGCGAAAATTAGCAGCAACACGTGCAGCTAATGCTGGTGCGACAGTTTCGCAAATGAAAGCGCTTTTTGGCTGGACAGAAGATAAAATGGCATCCCTTTGTACCAGAACAGCCGATAGAAAACGACTTGCAATAGAAGCAATCAAAAAGCTACAAAAAAGTTAGAGCAATGGGCAGCAGCTAAAAAACAAACCAAAGCACCATCAAAATTATTAACGAAATCAAAGCGGCGTTTGAGGTGTATCAGAAACAAGAAGAGAAATAGGTGGTTGTGCCTGTTGCTTTGTTTGCCATAAATTATAGTTTGTTTGCATATCCAACCAAAATTTTGCTTTACTAAAACCAGCCAATTCTAATTTAATAGCAAGCTCGGTACTTATAGAAGCATGTCCGTTAATCACTCTTGATAAAGAAGCTCTTGTCATATGGAGATGATCAGCTAATTTTTGTATTGTTATCCCCATTTCTTCTAAGAAAGCTACTTTCAGAACTTCACCCGGATGTGCGGGGTTATGCATCATTTTTTTTCATTCCTCTCATCAATGGTAATCTTGATAATCAACAAGCTCCACATCTGTTCCTATAAAGCGAAAAGTAACACGCCAATTTCCATTCATCCATATAGAATAGTACCCTGTAAGTTCACCTTTAAGAGGGTGTATTTTAAAGGCAGGCGCTCTCAACATTTCAGGCGTAGTAGCACTTGTTAAAGCCGTTAAGATAACACGTGATTTTTTACGTGATCTGATCAAATAGCTTTTGTGGAACCTGTTGTATAAAATAATTTTAAGCCCTTATGTTTAAAACTCACAATTGCCATATACCGCCCCTTGTCGTATATCATTGCTATACGGTTAATAACAATAAGAGTCAAGCCCATGTTAGAAATATCTGATTCTATATCTGGAAAAATGGATGGGAATAAGTGATAAAAAAGCTTCAAAAAGGTTAGGGATAGATACCCAAAAAAACATAACAGAATCAATGATTATAAAATCCCTTACTCTTGTAATAAATTATTGATTTTAATTGCCTTTTTTACACTCTTTTAGTGGTGCAAAACTATAACGATGTAATCCTATAACTGGTCCATATTTATCAAGAGCTGTACGATGCGCTAGCGTTGCATAACCTACATGCTTCTCTAAACCATACCCTTTATAAACTTGTCCTGCACATTCCATCATCCGGTCACGCGTTACTTTCGCAATAATAGATGCGGCTGCAATGGAAACCGAACGCTGATCACCCTTAATCAACGCCATTGCAGGACAGGACAACTCAGAAGGAATATCACGCCCATCAACAAGGACATAGTGGACTGGTATGGCTAATCCTATAATACAGCGACTCATTGCTTCTAAAGTTGCTTTTCTAATATTGGATTGATCAATTGTACGGGCACAAAGACTGGCAACTGAAACCGCTAATGCACTTTGCAAAATTTCATGATAAAGTCTATTTCGTTGGAGAAAAGAAAGTTTTTTTGAATCATTTAACCCATTAGGAATACGATCTTTATCCAAGATAACTGCTGCTGTTACCACAGGTCCAGCGAGAGTCCCCCGTCCTACTTCATCAACACCTGCTATATAAAAAAAACCCTGTTTTTGCAAATCCAATTCGCACGAAAAATTTGGTTTTAGCGGAAAATTAAACATCTTTGATAAATCACAAATACAACAAACATACATCTATTTCTGTAGACTGATCATTTTTTGCAAGCATTACAGTTTTAAATGCCTCTTCAAACATTCCGCGAATTCTTGCACAAAAAATAAAAAAACACATTTCTTTGGTTACCCTCTTTTATTATGTATAATAAAATCATGATGAAATAAAAGCTTTTATATTTATTTATCAAATATTTCCTAAGTCATGATAGGTTTTACAAACCAATTTGGGTGCATTGATTTGATAAAAAGAGCTGCTTGTTGCGCCGTTTGTTTATTTTTAAAAATGCCAAAGCAAGTTGCTCCCGTTCCAGACATACGGGAAAAAAGAGCCCCACATTCATCTAATATAGATAACACTTCAGCTAACTGAGGTGCTATTTTTAATGCAGGAGAAAAAAGATCATTACGCGTTTCTTGTAAAACTTCAACTAATGAATCAACACTCTTTAAAGCGTCTGTATTAATTTTTAAAGAAGGATTATGACGCTTTTCTAACGCTTTAAAAACAGCTTGTGTTGAAATCTCTTGTCCATGATTAACCAATACCATTGCTAATGAACAAGCTTCTTTTAGTCGTATCATCTCTTGACCAATTCCTTTAACCAAAAGCGGCTGCTGATACTTTAATGCACAAAGGCACATGGGAACATCAGCACCAAGAACTAAGCTCATTTTTGCTAATTCTTCGTAAGAGCAATCAAGATTCCACTGCCGACGCAACATGCTGATAACCCCAGCTGCATCACCTGAGCCACCACCAATGCCTGAAGCAACAGGTAATGTTTTTACAAGCCGAAAAAAAGCAGGTTGAGCACATTCCGGAAAAGTCTTATGCATAAAGTCCCGTGCGCGAATAACCAAATTGTCTAAATGAGAAACAAGTCCTTTTGCAAACGGCCCCGTCAAAACAAACTGATTATTTTCACAAGGTGCATAGTGTAGACAATCACCGCTAAGACTAAAATAAACCAAACTTTCTATTAAATGATATCCATCAGCACGTTGCCCCACAACATGTAGAGCTAAATTCAATTTAATAGGTGTAAATAAATAGGAATGTCTTTGGAACGAAGTTTGTACATTTGATATCATATGACGTAATATTCACTTACATAGGGTTCTTTTACAAATTCCCCCTTTTATCCATACTTTTATTAGCACAAGCCCTATAAGCAGCTTGGAATATTCTTAATCGTTTTCTAAACAAACAATAAATATAAAGAGCACTCATACAAAATAAACGACATGTTTTCATTCATATCATTTCAAGCCTTTTTTCTTCTAGCATCTGTTTTTAGATAAAAATCTCTCTGGCTTGAATGAACCTTTCCATCACAAACCATAACGCTGCCAAAGCGCTCGCTCTTCTGCTGCCATCAATGCACTATCAACGACTGTATAAACCGTATGTGCCGTCACTCCTGAAGGCGTTTTAGGTCCTAAAAAACTTTTTGGAGGCATAATAAGTCGAAGTTTTGCATCATTACCAAAGCGCTCCTTAATAACAGAACGTACATCATTCAATCCATCAACCAGACCAAGCTCAACGCTTTGTTTTCCACTCCAAAACATTCCTGTAAAGAGATTCGAATCATCTGATAATTTTTCAGCACGCCGTTCTTTAACCAAATCGATAAAAGTTTGATGCACTTCAAGTTGGAGAGATTTCAAATGCTCAATATCCGCCTTTTTTTCTGGCTGAAATGGATCTAATGTAACTTTGTTCTTTCCTGCTGTGTATACACGCCGTTCGATACCAATTTTCTTCAAAAGTTCCGGAAAACCAAAGGAAGCTGAAACCACTCCAATGGAACCAACAATTGAAGAAGGATCTGCAAAAATTTCATCCCCTGCACAAGCAATCATATAACCACCAGATGCTGCAATATCTTCAATAAACACAAGAACCTTTTTATTTTTTTCTTCTGCCAAGTCACGAATGCGCTTGAAGATAAAACGCGATTGTACAGGTGAACCACCAGGAGAATTAATAATAAGTGCAACAGCCGGTGACTTTTTGTGTGCGAAAGCCTTCTCTAAAAGATTTGCACACCTACTGAGGGAAAGGGTACGAGATATAGATGCTGATGAATCCATAATTGCTCCTTGAAGGCGCACCACAGGAATTTCAAGTTTATCGGAAGAAAAACGGCGTGGAATAAAACTTTTAATAAAATCCATCAAAACAAAATCTCCTTATAAATTAAGAACAATTAAATAGGCAAGGACAACAAAAAGGAACAACGCTATAATATCCAAAAGCGCCAATCAATCCCCACATTACAACCAGAAATATAACTTCACCCAAAAGCTAAACCTCCCTAATGACAAAGTGTAGACTTTAAATAATAAACTAAAAAACACAAGATACTATTAGAAAAGTTCCCACAAGCTTATATATCCATTATTAATTGCATCAACTCGAGGTGAAAAAGTATGGTCATTACCTTCATGTATAACCAATGCCGGTAAAATAGATAAAGCTGCTCTGCTTCCTCGTTTTGCGTAAAATAAAAGACGAATTGCTGCTGTTTTCGCACGGGCATGCACAGGAATTATACAAATACCACCAAAACGCCCTTCTAAAGCACGCAAGATATCTGTCAGCGATTGTGGACGTGCAATGAGCCCTAAGTATCCACCTGGCTTAACAATAGCTGCTGCACTCCGCAACCAGTTATCAAACATTGCTTCAGACATAACATGTGCTTCAGATTTTTGTTTATCAGGTGTCTTACGATCGGTGGGATTATTAAAAGGTGGATTCATAATCGCAAAATCAAAGCTATTATCTATCAAACCTGCTTTTATACGGGCATTCCCTTTGAAGGTAACATCTGCTTCTAGCAAACAAATTCGGCTAGCAAATTGTTTATTTTGTTTTAGCATAAGCGTTTTTTGAGCGTAAGATACCATAAAAGCTGAACGTTCAACTAAGGTAACATGAACTTTCAGACAACGCGAAGCAACAGCCAACCCTGCAGCTCCAGCACCTGCACCTAAATCAACAACCTTGCCCTTTAAATCACTTGGAACCAAACTAGCTAATAACATCGCATCCATTCCAGAACGATGACCATATTTATGGGGTTGAACCAAATAAAATTTCCCGCGGTGAAAACTGTCAATTGTTTCACCACTCTGATTCGCTGCTTTATCCATTTAAAAGCCTAATGCTCACCTTTATAAACTGCATTTTTGCCATTCAGCTGCTATTTTAAATTTTTTATTATTTTATAACAATAAGATTACACTCGCTAAAGAACATTTCTTGCCAATAACATTCCAAGCTAACACTTTTAAACGACATCAAAAGCTTGAGTCAAAACCAAACCCCCTTTATGCTAATGAATAAAGTAAATTTTATATATGTCCATTGCAATACTCTAGGAGTAAACACATTGAGTGCAGCTATCAAACCAAAACAAATAAGAAATAATCAAATTTCTCTTCAATCTCTTGTCAATCTTACTCAAAAAGATATGGAGTGCGTAAATCAATTTATTCTCTCTATGGCAAAATCAGAGGTTGAGATGATCCCTGAAATTTCTAACCATCTTATTTCATCAGGTGGAAAGCGATTACGTCCAATGATTACGCTTGCTTCTGCTCATATGTTCGGTTATCAAAGTGACGGGCATATAAAACTCGCAACAGCTGTTGAATTTATGCATACAGCAACATTACTACACGATGATGTGATTGATGAAAGTAATTTACGACGTGGAAAATCTACAGCACGGATGATTTGGGGGAATCAAGCAAGTGTACTTGTTGGTGATTTCCTATTGGGTCAGGCCTTTAAAATGATGGTCGATGTCGGCTCCATAGAAGCGCTCTCTGTCCTAGCCAATGCTGCTGCAATTATTGCTGAAGGAGAAGTTATGCAACTTTCTGCTGCAAAAAATATCAAAACAAGCCCTCCAGACTATCTCAAAATCATCAATGCAAAAACAGCAGCACTTTTTTCAGCAGCCGCTGAAGTAGGACCCATTATTGCTGGCTATGGAAATAAAGAGCGTTCTTCATTACGTGAATATGGAACATCCTTAGGTTTAGCTTTCCAATTAATTGATGATGCACTTGACTATAGCGGTAGTGCTCAAAATTTAGGAAAAAATATAGGGGATGATTTTAGAGAAGGAAAAATCACAATGCCTGTTATTCTCGCATATGAGCGTGGGAATATGGTAGAAAAAGATTTCTGGAAAAAAGCGCTTGAAGATGGCAATAATAATGATGAATCCTTCGCACACGCGCAACACTTAATGGAAAAGTATGATAGTATCACAGATACAATAGAACAAGCACGCATCTATGGAAAATATGCAATTGATGCTCTTGTTCCCATGAACGAAAATCTTGCTTACAATGCTCTCGTTGAGACTGTTGAATTTTGTATTGCGCGCGTAAACTGAATTCTTTGCAAGAAGCGCAGTATTTCTCAATAAAGTAATGAGATATGATCTATAAACAACACCATCGATTGATTATCTTGAAAAGGATTAGCTCCATGTGCTCTGCAACGGTATCTCAACTTTTTGCCCTCTTTATCGTGGGTATCATGCTGATGCCATCCCTCACCTACAGTAAAATAAGTGCAGCAACTCATACAAGCTCATTTACAGGTGCTTATTTAGCTGGAAGGGTTGCAAATCATGAAAATAAAACAGAACTTGCTATCAATTATTTTAAACAAGCACTGGTTTATCAACCTGATAACATTGAAACACAAAAAGAGCTCCTTGAAGCTATGCTCTCAGTCGGAAACTTTAAAGAAGCTGTCCAACAAGCCCAAAAACTCAAAGAAAACGATGTTATAACTCCCTTTGTTTCCTTAACTTTGTCAGTAGAAAGTCTCATCAAAAAAGATTATAAGAATGCCAAGGCTCTTCTGAAATTAAAGGAACTTCCTACGTCCAATAATCCAATACCTGAACTCATCGGTGCTTGGATTACATTTGGATCTGGACAAAAATCTCAGGCAATCAATGATCTTAAGAAACTCAAAGGTCCTGTCTGGTATGATCTTTTTATATCTTATCATCTAGCACTTATGAGCGACCTTGCAGAACGGCCAAAGGATGCAAAAAAATATTTCATTAAAGCACTGAATAACAAACAGGGAACTCTTATCGCTCCTAATACTTATGAGCGTATTATCATAGCCTATGCCTCATTCCAATTGCGCCATAATATGCGCAACCAAGCTCTTCAAACAATCCAGCATGGCGAACAAATGTTGTCAGGTCGAGAAGTCCTTAAAAACTTTCGAGAAAAAATTGAAAAAAATTCTTTCTTAGAGAGAGTTATTAAAACACCTCAGCAAGGAGCAGCCGAGGTATTATATAATTTTGGAACAGCCCTCAACCACAAAAACTCAGGGCGAATTGCACGTATTTTTAAGCAATTATCTTTCGCCTTATACCCTCAAAATGACGCAACACTGTTTCAGCTCGCACACATTTCTGCTAAATTGAACGATCCACATCAAGCAATTAAACTTTATCGCGCTTTATCCCCTAAATCTCCTTATTATAAAGATGGGCAACTTCATCTTGCATTCCTTCTTGCCAATAACAATAATTACAAAGAAGCTATAAAATTACTCACATTATTAAATAAAAAATTTCCCAATGATCGTAATATTTTGATAACGCTCATTGCTTTTTATATGCAGGACAATAAATTTCTTGAGGCCATTAAAACTCTAGACTACGCTATTACAAAGATAAAAAACTTTCAGCAGGACGATTGGAAACTCTTTTATCAGCGTGGTATTGCTTTTGAACGTTTAAAGCAATGGCCAAAAGCAGAACTTGACTTGCGAAAATCACTTGAATTTTTCCCAAATCAACCGCAGGTTCTTAATTATTTAGCCTATTCCCTTGTGGAACGTGGTGAGAAGCTTGAAGAATCGCTCCGTATGCTACAAAAAGCCTCTGCTTTACAAGCTCACAACAGTCATATTCTCGATTCTTTAGGGTGGGCTTATTATAAACTAAAAGAATATAATAAAGCAGTGCAAATATTAGAAAATGCTGTCAGATTACAACCTGAAGACCCAACACTGAATGATCATTTAGGGGATGCCTATTGGAAAGTTGGGCGTAAACGTGAAGCAATCTTTCAATGGAATCACGCAATTGACGGAAAACCAGAAAATTCTGAACAAATTCAAGAAAAGTTGAAATTTGGTTTGCAATAAACGATGCTTAACCATAAACCACATGAATAATAAATAGAGAAACTAAAATTACTTTGGTTTTTTGTTTAGTCCAATATAAAGAGTATAAAGCGTGAAACTGCCTGAACATCTTAACCCCAAACGTTCTTTTCAGGGACTAATCTTAACTTTGCAAAATTATTGGGCACACTATGGATGTGCAATTTTGCAACCTTACGATATGGAAGTCGGAGCTGGAACTTTTCATCCAGCAACAACATTACGCTCTCTAGGACTACGCCCTTGGAAAGTTGCTTATGTCCAACCCTCTCGACGTCCAACAGATGGCCGATATGGTAAGAATCCAAATCGTTTACAACACTATTATCAATTCCAAGTGCTTCTCAAACCCTCTCCGCTCAATCTACAAGAACTTTATATAAAGTCGCTACAAGCTATCGGGCTTGATACAAAACTGCATGATATTCGCTTTGTTGAAGATGATTGGGAAAGTCCCACTCTTGGTGCTTGGGGGCTTGGATGGGAATGTTGGTGCGATGGAATGGAAGTCTCTCAATTTACTTATTTTCAACAAGTGTGCGGCATTGAATGCGCTCCAGTTTCAGGGGAACTCACATACGGTCTTGAGCGTCTAGCGATGTATATCCAAGGGGTTGATAACGTCTATGACCTTAACTTTAATGGTTTGGAGGGAGAAAACAAAATAAGTTATAGAGATATTTTTTTACAGGCAGAACAGGAATACTCATATTACAACTTCGAATTTTCTGATACAAAACTGCTCCATCAGCACTTTATCGATGCAGAACGCGAATGCAGGGCACTTCTTGATGCTGGAAAACCAAATAAAGAAAATGTATTCCATCGCTGTGTTTTTCCTGCCTATGACCAATGTATTAAAGCGAGCCATATCTTTAATCTTTTGCAAGCACGTGGCGTTATTTCTGTAACCGAACGACAAAATTACATTCTTCGCGTTCGTAATCTCGCGCGCCGTTGTGGGGAAGCCTTCTTACTCACAGAAGCTGGACAAATATATACTGGAGAAGCCTAATGTCTGATCTTCTTCTTGAACTTTTCAGTGAAGAAATACCCGCACGTATGCAACGAAAAGCTGCTGCTGATCTCAAAAAATCTGTTACAGATCAACTTGTGAATGCTGGATTGATCTATGAAGCTGCTCGTGAATATTGGACACCTCGTCGGCTAACATTGGACATACGCGGACTTTCCATACGCTCAAAAGATATCCATGAAGAACGAAGAGGTCCTAGTATAAAATCACCACAGCATGTAATTGATGGTTTTCTACGTGCAACAGGATTAAACGATATTTCTGAAGCACATATTGGACATGATGATAAAAAAGGGCATTTTTATATTGCTAAAATTGTTAAAAAAGGTCGAGCTGCAGAAGAAATTATTGCCGATATTTTACCGAATATTATCCGCAACTTTCCGTGGACGAAATCTATGCGTTGGGGAAAAGATTCAGCACAAAGTGGTGCTCTGAAGTGGATTCGACCTTTACAAAACATTCTTTGCGTCTTCGGACCAGAAATTGGTGAAACACATGTTATTCCGTTTACAATTGGTTCTCTTAAAAGCAATAATTTAACTTATGGTCATCGTTTCTTAAGTGATGGAAAGCCATTTCAAGTGCGCCGCTTTGATGATTATGTTACTCAACTTGAAACCCATAAAGTCATTCTGGATGCCGAGAGACGAAAGAATATTATTTTAGCTGATGCCCAAAATCTCTGCTTTGCCAACGGTTTAGAACTGGTTCAAGACAATCCGCTCCTAGAAGAAGTTGCTGGTCTTGTTGAATGGCCTGTTATCTTGATGGGTGATTTTGACCAATCATTCCTTGATATTCCTCCAGAAATTATTCGCTTGACCATTCGAGCCAATCAAAAATGTTTTGTTACCCGTAAACAAGGAGAAAAAGTAAAACTTTCTCATCATTTTATTCTCGTTTCTAATATTCTTTCAAATGATCAAGGCAAAGAAATTTCAAAAGGAAATAGTAAGGTTGTCCGTGCCCGTCTTTCTGATGCACTTTATTTTTGGCAAACCGATCAGCGTGATTTGCCTGATATTCAACAATTGGAATCTTCTATAAAAAAATTTGATCTTGATATAAAAAAGCCTCTTGATCAAAGAATGGCGCGACTTGATCATTTAAATGTAACTTTTCATGCTAAATTAGGTACGCAAGGTGCAAGAGTAGAACGCATTGCTACACTCGCACAAGAAATTGCACCTTTGATACAGACAGATCCTCTTTTAGCAAAACGTGCAGCAATCCTTGCAAAAGCTGATTTGCAAACAGAAATTGTCGGAGAATTTCCTGAACTACAAGGGGTTATGGGACAAAAATATGCCCTTCTTCAAGGGGAAGATCCTCGCGTAGCTGTAGCAATCGAAGAACATTATAAACCTCAAGGACCAACAGATCGTCTTCCACAAGAACCGCTTGCTATAACCGTTATGCTCGCCGACAAAATTGACACGCTCGTTGGCTTTTGGCTCATTAATGAAAAACCAACGAGCTCAAAAGATCCCTATGCGTTAAGACGAGCAGCATTGGGAATTATTAGGCTTGTACTTTCGCGAGATTGGAAAATCAATCTTATGCCGTTGTTCCAGTTAGCAACGAATCTTTTCTTACAACAAAAAAATAAATATGAAATCTCTCAAAAAGAAAATTCACAATTGCAGAATCTGCTTCCAGAAAAAACAGAATATATTTTATCAGACCTGTTATTCTTTTTTCATGACCGTTTGAAAATCTATCTAAAAGAGGAAGGTGCTCGTTACGATGCCCTTGAAGCCGTTTTAAATAAAGATTCTGATGATTTTTTATTGGTTGCACGTCGTGTCGAATCGCTTATCGCTTTTATCAATACCCATGATGGAATGAACTTTGTAGCCTCTGTAAAACGTACTGCCAATATTCTTGAAAATGAATTTCAAAAAAGCACAACAATAGCGAATGAAATTAATCCTGAACTCTTTGTCGAGAAAGAAGAAAAGCAGCTCTATCATGCAATCTGTGAAGTAGAAAAACAGGTTCTTGCTCCCATCAATGCGACAAATTTATCATTTGCACTCAGTGTGCTAGCGCCACTTGGAAAATTGATTGATATATTTTTCGAAAAGGTATTGGTGAATGATAAAAAACCTGATGTTCGTGCTAACCGTCTTGCTCTTCTCAAACACACTCACATTATTACACAATCGGTTGCAGACTTCTCAAAACTTATCATTTAAAATCAAATTACCCTATTAACTGATAAAAACAATGAAGATAATTTGTTCTTTTTTATGACTTTTATTAATTAATATTGAGAAAATCATGCAACCAAAGAGACTGTTCTTTATCTCTCAAATATCATTAATTAAGATATGTTTTCATTTTGATAAATGATTCTTTCTCAAGAGACTCTTTGATAAGTTCATCTGCCTTGTTAGAATCTATTTCCCTTGCAATAAGGGTACGTGCTGTAGAAATTGCCAAATCAATCGCCGATGAAGAAACCATGCGTATTGCATCAGCTTCTGCTTGGGCAATTTTTTGTTCTGCCAATTTATTGCGATTTTTTACATATTCTTCTGCTTTTGCACGGGCCTCAGCAATAACAGATTCAACTTCATGCTTTGCTGCTGCAATAATTTCTTGCGCATCTTTTTCTGCTTCTGCATGTTTGCGTTGATATTCAGCCAATATTTCCTGTGCCTCTTCACGAAGACGCAGGGCCTCATCCAGTTCATCTTTGATACGTTTCGCGCGCGCATCAAGATGGTGTATAACTCTCTGTGGAATTTGGAAATAGACTAAAAGAGCCAAAAAAAGAACTAACCCAACAAATGCCCAAAAAGTATCAGTCATCTTTGTCTTCCTCAATAATCCGCAGTTTTAACAACTGAACGAACAGCCTCTTTGCTGATATCAAAGTCAATCAATTTTTTCACAATTTCAAGAGCTACTTCTTCAGCGATAGAACCAACATTTTGCATCGCTTTATCCCGAATTTTTGCTATCTGTTTTTCAGCATCTGCAAGTTTTTTCTCTAGACTCTCTTCAATTTCTTTCCGTTCAAGCTCTGCCTTTTCTTTTAATTCTTCACTAGCTACCTGCGCTATAGCCTGCGCGTTCAAACGCGCTTCCGCTAATTTCCGCTCATAAGTTTCAACAACAATGTCTGCTTCTTGCTTCATGCGCATTGCCTGATCTAAATCAGATGCTATTCGATCTCGCCGTGTTTCAATAACACCGCCAATACGTGGTACAATTACACGGGAGATAAAAAGATAAAAAAGTCCGAAAGAAATTGCCAACCAGAAAAAATGCGAACCAAAATGCACAAAATCAAAAGGTGGAAACACACGCTTTGCATGCTCTGCCACCTTTTTAATATGTTCTATCGACGTTTCAGTGTTCTGTGCATAAGCGCTTGAAACAAACATCTTCTTTCATCCTTTAAATAGCTTATTAAAGCCCTCTATAACCGATGATAACTGACTAACATCTCTCTGGCATCTCTCTGGTTAAGAGCCTAAAAGGGTAAATCTTTCCTCATGCAAGAACAGATATACCCTTTTGATAATGATTAAACCCCAAAAAGAAGTAATAAAGCAATGAGCAATGAAAAAATTCCCAAAGCTTCTGTTACAGCAAAACCAAAGACGAGACGTCCAAACTGACTATCTGCTGCTGATGGATTTCGTAATGCACCAGAAAGATAGCTACCAAAAATATTACCAAGTCCTAAAGCTGTTCCAGCCATACCAAAGCAAGCAAGACCAGCACCAATATATTTTGCTGCAAGCACCATTTCCATGTTATTCTCCTTTAAAGCGAAATTGCATTATTCGACGGAAAACCGCCAGTTTATTAATGTCCTGGATGAATTGCATCATTAAGATACATACAAGTTAAAACCGTAAAGACGTAAGCCTGAAGAAATGCGACCAAAAACTCAAGAGCAGTAATTGCTACAGTCATAATAAGCGGTAAAATCGAACCACCCACACCTACGAGTCCTACCCCAATCATTGAAACAACAAACCCAGAAAACACTTTAAGCGTAATATGACCAGCAAGCATATTCGCAAAAAGACGAAGAGAAAGACTAATTGGACGGGAGAGAAAAGAAATAACCTCAATCATTGTCACCAGAGGTAAAACCACAACAGGAACTCCACTGGGAACGAACAGTTTCAAAAAACTGACCCCATGCTTATAAAAGCCATAACCAATCACCGTCAAGATTACCACCATTGCTAACGAAAACGTGATCATGATTTGAGACGTAACCGTATAAAAATAAGGAAAGAGACCAATAAAGTTAGCAACCAAAATAAAAGTAAACAGAGAAAAAACTAAAGGGAAAAACTGCATTCCCTGCACACCAGATGATTCCCGCAGAGTCGATGCTACAAATTCATATGCCATTTCCGAAAGAGACTGTATCCGCGTTGGAACCAATCCACGACTCGATGATGAAATAAAGAGAAAAATAGAAGTTACAACAACCGTGAGGGCTGTAAACAATGATACATTTGTAAACGATAAATCCATATTTCCTATGGAAATCTTAATCAGCCTTGAAACCTCAAACTGATGAATAGGATCTGGAGCGTGTGCTGTCACTTCAACCTCATTTATCGGACCTCTCATTGGCCCCTTTATCTTGTTTATCTTGGCGCAATACGCCTTTTTTTCCTAATTGACTGGAGGAAACATACCCCACAGACCGAAGAATACTCAATACACCCGCAGCAAATCCAAAGAAGAGAAAAAATACCAATCCCCAAGGCCATGAACTTGCTAACTTATCAAACCCCAACCCCAAAACAATACCAACTATAATACTTGCCAGAAACTCACTGGAAAGCTTAATTGCACCTGCCATCCTTCCTTGTGATTTTTCCCGCTTACTCTTATACTCCCGCTTCTTTAATGCTTGCTTGCGCACTAAAGCTACGCTTAAGTTCCTACTACGACATTCCAAATCCTCTGAATGAAGACACTCTCCTTGCTTTTTCTCTTCAGCCTCCTTACGGCTCATAACGGGTTTCTCGCCCATCGCCATCATTGGCTCCTTAATTAAAAAGCAACGTAAGAATACATTTCATAAAACCGTGTGCATCATATTGTTCCCGAATTTATTCGTCAAGATACTAAAAGAAATCTATCACAAGTTATCGTATAAATTTCATTGCAGAAATAACGTATTTTTCAATTTACATGCTTTCTTAAAAAGATATTCTAAGCACCTAAACCGATTTCACGACAGCACCCGTGAATGTATAACGAAAAGTTCCCGTGAATAATATAAAACTTATAGAACAACCATTTTACGCTTAACGAAAGATGTAAACTAATACCATCTTATTTTCCAACTCCCAATGTTATATCAGTCCTAGTTTTGAAAGAGAACATAGAAAACTAAAAACAGTATGAGAACGTTGGTTTTCTCCTTTTATTCGAATAAACTTGCACTTTTCATTTTATGAAAATGATAATAATCAATGGTTTCTGTATGATCCTATTCGCAAAGTATTTTATATACGCCATTACAAGCCTCATCACGAAATGAGCTTGAGGGTATTAAGAGAACCTCCTTTAAATACAAGATATTAATAAATCAAAAATTTCAAATAGATTAAGCCAATAGAACACAATAAAATTTAACTATGATTACCATACCACTTTATACAATTTTAATCCACTTTTATAAACTTCGCTCCTTACAATTGAATATCTGTGGATATTCAGCAAATATTTTTGCTTTTTATTCAGACAAACAAGCAAAAGCGCTTATTCATAAGCTTTATTTTTATGAAACGATAATCTAATGCTGCTTTTCAAACAAGCATCATAATTATATTCCCCTACCCTCATATTGCATCTATTCTTGCACTTAAATAACCCATTAAGAGGATTATGTACTCTTTCTTAAATACTCCCTATTAAACTCTTCTCATGACATGCAAATAAATGATCTTTATCAAGATGAGAGAGCTCTATTCAATAGCGCTCATAATAAATGATTATCAATAAAATTAAAACTTTAGCAAATAAAACTTTTTCTTTTATGAAAAGAAAGATCATTAAAAAACTTATTTTTAAGATTCTTAAGTATAGATTTCATTCACTTAAAAAATTAAAGAATTATCATTTCTTCTTGGAACGTGTCGCAAAAGGATTATCAGAGGCTCGTAATGATATGCGAACGGGTATACCAGACATATCAAATGTTTCACGTAACCCATTGACAAGATAACGCAAATACGACTGGGGCATACTTTTGGGGCGCGAGCAGGAAATCATAAATCCAGGAGGACGTGTCTTAACCTGTGTGATGTATTTAACCTTAAGTCGACGTCCAGAAACCGCAGGAGGTGGATGATGTGCCACAACAGCTCCAAGCCATTGGTTCAATTTAGCCGTCGAAATACGACGATTCCATACACGGTGCATCATCATGACATTTTCCATCAGTTTATCAATCCCTTGACCATATTGTCCTGATAAAGGAACAGCTCTCAAACCACGAACTTGAGGAAGAAATCGCGCACATTTTTCATGCAAATCAATCAATGTGATCTGACTGTTTTCAATAAGGTCCCACTTATTGAAAGCAATAACTGGAACACGCCCTTCACGAATCACAAGATCAGCAATTTGTAAATCCTGCTTTTCAAAAGGTATCGTTGCATCAAAAACAATGACCACCACTTCTGCAAAACGAATAGCACGTAAAGTATCTGCAACAGATAGTTTTTCTAATTTTTCTTGAATTCTCGATTTTCGACGTAAACCTGCAGTATCAAAAAGTTTAATATGACGACCACGCCATTCCCAATCTACAGAAATAGAATCACGCGTGAGTCCTGCTTCTGGTCCTGTTAACAATCGCTCTTGTTTCAACATACTATTGATAAGAGTGGATTTTCCTGTATTGGGACGCCCCGCAATTGCAATCCTAATGGGCTTACTTTCATCGTAAATAAGCTCCTCTCCTTCCAAATCCTTTACATCATCACCAACAGATGCAGGTTGTATCATTCTATCTTCTTCTTTGTTGTTGCCAAAAGCATGCTCTGACCCAACAGCATCTATAATTGCGTCACGCAGATCACTAAGTCCCAAACCATGTTCAGCCGATATTGGGCAAGGCTCCCCCAAACCTAATGACCACGCCTCATACTCTCCTCCTGTTGCCGCTCTTGACTCAGACTTATTGGCAACAAGCACAATTGGCTTTCCTGATTTACGAACCAATGAAGAAAAATTTAAATCACTTGGTGTTATTCCGCTCTTTGCATCAAATACAAATAAAATAAGATCCGCTTCATCAATTGCAACTTTTGTATGAGAACGCATACGCCCCTCAAGTGTATGATCACCTGCTTCTTCCAGCCCAGCCGTATCAATCACATAAAAACGTAGATCTTGAAGTTTTGCCGTATGAATACGCCGATCACGTGTTACACCAGGCTTATCATCAACCAAAGCCAATTTTTGCCCAACCAAACGATTAAATAGTGTTGACTTCCCAACATTGGGACGACCAACGATAGCAATGGTAAGGCTCATCGATTTATTCCTTATTTGCCTTGCCCTCTGCTTGTATAAGCTCAAGCATCATTCGAGCCCGATCTGTTATTTTTAAACCCAAAGAACCTTCTTCAGAAATTTTCTTAAAATAATAAACCGCCTCATCCATTTTATCCGCCTTATAAGCAGCTAAGCCTAAAGCTTCTCTTGCAGACATACGCATAGGATCGGTATCACTTGCCATATCTTTGATGCGCTTTTCAACATCAGTTAATGTCCCTGTATCAACCAGAATATAAGCCGCCCGAATTTTTGCAACTTTCTGCAAAATCTGCGGTGCTTTCTCGTCCGCTGCAACAGAATCAAAGATCTCCACTGACTTAATAATATCACCTTTCTCCATGAGTAAAGAAGCCTCACGTAAACGAGCAAGAAAAGGATACCCCCCAAAATGAGAGGTTTTAACCGTTTCTAATTGCTTTATCGCTTTATCAAAATCACGTGTATCCGCAAGATCAAGACTCTTTACAAATGCATCACCAATATAACCAGCTTTCTTTATTTGTGTATGATGATAAACTTGATAAGCAACTATCATGAATATAAAAAGAATAGCTGCTCCAATAATTGAAAAACCATACCGTCTCCAAAAAGCAAGCGCCTTTTCCTGACGAAATTCTGCATTCACTTCAGCAATAAAACTATCATACGACATATATCATACCTTGAAAAAAGTTACTTCACCTATGCTTTTACGCATAAATGGATAAAGATGGTAGCCCTAATTAACTAAAAATCTTTAAATTGCTCGTTTATTTATTTTAAATCAACATGTAGCCAATTCAATCAGATTTTTGCAACAGTCTTAATCGAAAATGATGTAAGCACCCTGTTTATTCACATTACAGCCTTTACATATATTGAGTCTTATGAAAAATTCACTGCCTTAATATTTATCATGATTGCCTATCATCTCAAGCGAACTTTCTCCCCATTATATAGAGGGATAATCTTTTGAAGTCTTCAACCGCAATCGTTGGTTGTATTGAATTATACAATTATAATAGAAAAACTAATTCTTGAAAAAACTTGAATAAACAGTAAATTTCCACGAATGTCTACTAAAACCAAATAGATAAAGTTTTATCTGTATCAAAAATACCGAAGCGCCGTGATTAAAGTGTGGTATAATTCCAAATCTTCAGTTAAAATTCTATATACAAAGTGTATCCCTTCAGCTTATCTTCATGCGATTAACAACTTTTTATAATTGATCCTTAAAGTTTTTTAAAATATCCTATTGTAAGGGCCAAACCCACATAAGCATTGGAACAGCAATAATAACGATCAACACCGCCAATGGAGCACCCAAACGTGGATAATCACTAAAACGATATCCTCCTGGCGCCATCACGAGCATATTACTTTGATGTCCAATAGGTGTAAGAAACTCACAACCCGCACCAATTGCAACAGCCATCAAAAAAGCTTCAGGCTTATAATGAAGGGAATGAGCAAAACTTGACGCAATTGGTGCTACCATCATCACTGTTGCTGCATTATTCAAAAATGGCGTGACCAACATAGCTGTCACCAACATAAGCGCTAAAGCACCGGATGGCGGGAAAAATATTGCCAATTGGCTCAGCCATTGACCAATGAGATCCGTACATCCTGTTTTCTCTAACGCTTCACTCACTGGAATAAGAGCCGCTAATAGCACTAATATTGGGCCATCTAATGCCTGATACAGATCACGCGCGGGTAAAACACGAAAGATCACCATTGCAGCAGCAGCAGAAAAGAAAGAAAAAGCAACTGGAACAATATGAAAAGCTGTAAAAATAATTGCTATAAATAAAACAGCTAAAGAGATGAAACCATGTCGTAAATTTCCAAACACAATATTTCGTTTTGCTAGGGGCAAGCATTTCAATTCTCTTAATAAATTTGGAATAACTGCATCCTGTCCTTGCAAAACAATCACATCTCCAAGATGGAAAATAATATCATCAAGTCTTCCCCGCACCCTTTCATGTTGACGACTTAACGCAAGCAAATTTACATTATAGTGATCAAATAGGGAAAACTCTTTCGCACTAATACCAATAAGAGGTGAATTATGGGTAATGACCGCTTCAATAATATCAATGTCACTGTCCTTATCACCTGCAGCAATAGTTCGCCCCTTAGAAAACTCTAAACGAGCAGAGTTCATCACGCTATCTAACCCTGTATGTGATCCTTCCAGCAAAATAATATCATTTTCAGACAAAACAAAATCTGGTAATGGTGAAATAGATACTTTGTTTCTGATGATTTGAATCACCATAACATCACCACTTGATGGCTTAACCAAATCAACAATATTTTTTCCCACAATCGGTGAATTTATTGGAATATGCACTTCTGCAACATAATTACGAATATCAATGGCATCATCAAACGATACACCTGAACGTACACGCACAGGCAAAAGCCAATAAAAAAGAACCAAATATAAAACACCAGCCGTCGCAATAACCGCACCAACTGGTGTAAAATCAAACATAGTAAAAGGTGTTCCTGCTAAACGTTCTTGCATCGCTGAAATAACAACATTGGGAGATGTTCCTATCTGTGTCATAAGCCCCCCCAACAAAGAACCAAAAGCCATGGGCATCAAAAAGACAGAAGGAGAAACCTGAGAACGACGTGCAAACTGAAAAGCTATCGGAAGCATAATCGCTAAAGCACCAATATTTTTAACAAACATTGATAATACGACAACAGAAAGAACCAAAAAAGCTAATTGAAGACGCACCGATTTCACATCTGGCCATATCCGTTGGATAATAAATTCCATTATACCAGAGCGAGATACAGCAGTACTGACAACAAACACACTCCCCACGATAATAACGATATCATTACTAAAACCACTAAAAGCTTCCTTCGGACTAACAAGACCAAGGGCACAAGCTATTAATAATGTACAAATAGCAACAAGATCATAACGAAATCGATCCCAAATAAAAACAACCATCATGAGACCAATGATCGAAAAAGCCATTATTTGATTTTCTGTCATAACACTTACCTCTCCCCTTTAAATTATAATGAACAAGAACATATTTTTTATGTTTTAAATATTCCTATAAACAGCAGCAAGATAAAAGCAGACATCGGAATATTTTAGGATAATTTTAAAGTGATAAAAAATTATGATGCGCATAAACTTGCCTCTCCTTATTATGCGTGCTTTTCTATAAAGTGCTGAACCCAAAGAAAATTGATAAAAGTTGATAAAGCTATATTGCAAAAAAGATGAGAATAACTCTAATATAGAGAGTAGATAATTGTTGAAACTGGTACACGCTATATTTAAACCTTTGTCGTTGCTTAAAAGAATTTATCTTCACTCTCAATTCAAAGAGTGATAAAAATGAAAGAAGAAAGAATGGTCAATCTTAATAGTGGGTATCAAAGTAACCTCAGATATTGGCTCACTTGCATTATTGGATTTGTTGCTATCTTGGCAATTATAATTGTTGGTGGATTTTATATTGCAAAACCCTATCTTGACAGTTTTGTAAGAAAAGAAATAGCCCGTCATTCCATAAAAGCCGAAACATCTGAAGTAAGCATTCTAGGTAAAATCAATTTGAAGAATGTGACAATACCTGTTCCAGCTGGTACATCACTTAAAATTGGTGCCATTTCTGCCCGTCCTCCTCTTTCCTTTATTCCCGGAACTTTTACATTTTATAATGTTGATTTAAAGCATAATAATATTCATGTGCAAATTCCCCAAATTTCTCTTCGGAATGTATCCTTAAAAGAAAAAGATAGAACGATAACATCACGTCTTTTACAATCAATGATGCGTATTGAGCTTTCCTCAATTATTGCTCCCAATATACAACTTTCTATAGAAAATAAAAATAACCGAACAGAAACGGTTGAAATCAAGAATTTCCAGCTTTCTGATTTTAGAAATAACCATATCCATTCAGTTAGTATCAAAAATATGGATCTTAAAACGGTCGTAGCAAATGGTGCCAAACAGATGCAACTTATGGCTAAAAGTGATACAATAAAAGCCCATGATATCGACATCAACTATGCCTACTCTATCATTTTTGGAAAAAACAATGCTCTCAATCAAGGTAAAACCGTTACTGGCCCCATTTCTTTGAATAATATAAATGTCGATATTTTTGAAGAAGCAGAAAAAAACAGCTCTTTCTTCCTTGGGCAATTTAAAACATCTGGTTTAAAGATGAAACCGCTTGAGCAAACTCCTGAAAATTTAATCAAAGCTTATCTTAATGCAAGAAAAGAGAATAATAAAATCGCTGAAAAAGTAGCACAAAATGGTCTTCTTCTAAACATACTGCTCGCCATTACCTCAGCGGATGCCAAAGTTGATAATATCACCGTTGATATACCGCAGTTGAAAGCAACGCTCGAATCATTCCAATTCAAACCAAGTTTGTGGAAACAACCTATCCCTAAAAAGCTTTTTCTTTCTCTCAATAACCTTTCCGTTTTACCTAAAAAAATGAATGAAAAAGACTTAGATTTCTTCAAAAATCTGAACTTTGAGCGCTTTAATGTTTCAGGAAAAATTGATATTTCTTACGATGAAAAAAAACGTATACTCTTTCTTGATACAATGTCTTTCAATATGAAAAACGTTGGATCTGGGAACATATCGGCTAAGGTTATTGATGTTGATGAAAAGCTTTTTTCGGGTCAGAAAAATATAATGATTGCTGCGTCTCAAGACCTTGGCATCAATGAAATTGATATACAATATACGGATGCAGGTTTCATTGATAAGCTTTTTTCTTATCTTGCGCAAAATCTTAATGACAGCCAACATGATCTAAAAAAGGAACTTTATGACGATTTCTATCTAATGATGACGCAGACCCCAAAAATTCTGCTAAAAAATCATGACGAAGCAGAAAAAATTTCAAAATCCTTAGGAGAATTTGCTAAAAATCCACAAACATTGATCGTTAAAATTAAAGCAAACGATAATAAAGGTCTCGCAATAGTTGATCTCGAATCTGCTCTACAAAATGATCTATCTAAGGCTTTAAGCAAAGTACATCTCACTATTAAAAATGAAACATCACCTTAAACATTTTGTGCTTTAAACATGATGATCTTGCCTATAAATTAAGAACTTTGTTCCTCTTTTTTCTTTTGTATGATACAGAAGGTATCATACAGAGTCATTTATACAGAGAATATAGAATCTAAAATTGTCGATGCTTGGAGTTGTTCATGTCTGATTTATCTTCAAATCGCCTGCCTAATCGCGCTTCTCGTGTCACTAATCAAGCGCTTTCTGCTATCGAGCGTTTTCTCCATATTGAAGCTCTTAGTGGTGTTGTTCTTTTATTAGCTGCTGCTTCTGCACTTATTTTTGCCAATTCTAAATATGCTGCTTTCTATGAATCTTTTTGGCATACACCTCTTGGCTTTAATTTGGGTCATTTCACTCTTTCATGGGATTTACATTTCTGGGTTAATGATGCCCTTATGACTATTTTCTTTCTCGTCGCAGGAATGGAAATTCGACGCGAAATTCATGAAGGTGCTCTTGCCGATTTTAAACAAGCAATCTTACCAATTGTTGCTGCAATAGGAGGCGTTTGTGTTCCTGCAATTATTTACTTTATCTTCAATTTTAACGAGGGACATATCCGCGGTTGGGCTGTGCCAACAGCAACAGATATTGCCTTTGCTCTAGGTATTCTTGCTCTTCTAGGAAAAAAAATTCCTTCTAATCTTCATATTATTCTTCTATCATTAGCGATTATTGACGATATTATCGCTGTTCTTATTATTGCTTTTTTCTACTCAACAAACATTGATCCTAGCGGTTTAATGATTGCAGGAGCAGGTATTGCTTTGGTACTATTTTTTCAGTGGATCGGGCTTGCATCAGCATGGCTTTACATTTTACCTGGTGCAATCATTTGGTGGGGTTTAATGGTAACAGGCGTTCACCCATCGCTTGCTGGCGTAATCTTAGGGATGATGACTCCCGTTCTTCCCACCCGTACTCTTGTAGCGCCACTCACCATGCTCAGTAACGCTATGCAAATTCTTCAAGAAAAAAATACAAAAACAGATCTACATCATATTTCAACAGCATTGAAAAAGATGCGCAAAGGACAACGGGCCATGATTGCCCCAGTAACACGTGTTCAAAAAGCATTGCATCCATGGGTTGCGTACGGTATCATGCCAGTTTTTGCCTTCGCAAATGCAGGAGTAAGTTTTGCAAACTTTGATCTTTCTTCTGACAAATCATTCTTGATTGTTCTGGGTGTTGTCATTGGTCTTTTCATCGGTAAGCCTCTTGGTATTATCACTGCCAGTTATATAGCTGTAAAATCAGGGCTATGCCGCCTACCCCCTCATATGACCTGGACAGGCGTTTTACTCATTGGTTTTTTAGCAGGAATTGGCTTTACAATGTCTATTTTTGTTTCAATGCTCGCTTTTAAAGATATTATTCTGCTTGATGCGGCAAAAATTGGGGTCCTTTGTGGCTCAGGTTTATCTGCTCTTATTGGTCTGGGATATGGATTTATTTATATTAAGCGCAATAAAGGAATTTCTCATAGTTCCTAACAAACTAACTGAAAATACATTTTTATGCAGAACTTTTAAAAAGCGATTTCGCTCATTTGTTGGGTTCGGACGATATTTAATGTAAAAGCTGTTGTCTCGCCTCATCTTTACACTTATAAAGGAGAAAACTAACATCATCATACTATTTACGAGCTTCTAATGTTGCAACACCTTTGACTCTTAAGAAGTCTTATAAGAGATATTTTATTCCTTTCTTCAATATTCTTTTACTCATTCACCAGCTCCACTCATGATATGCACAGAAATGATTTTAATTGTTTCAATATAAAAGGCTTCGTGGTTTCATAAAAGCTGCCTTTCGTCGGGACTATTATTCACTATAAAGAAAAAATTAATTATTATGAATCAATATCTTATGTTTAATTATACGAAACAGATAAGAATAAGCAAAGTTCAATAATCAGTTAAGTAATTCCATGGTTTATTTTTTTCCAATAAACCACCCTCCTCGTTACTGATTTTATTGCCGGTATTCTAAACAACTTTAATTTTATCTTCTTAAAAAGCACATTATTGTTGGGTAAAAATATTTAATTTATCATTATAAATCTTGAATGAAATTCAAATATCGTATGATTTCTTCATTTCAAATCTGTACATGATGAATCAATCAAGACTATTCTCTTACACGTCACAAGCCGAAGAGAAATATGGATTATTGAGGAAAGAAATAAGAATGCTTCATCATATCCATACAAGAGCTGTTCAACACGAAAACTAAAAATTAAATGATAACGGCCAACTGACACCTTTGATCTAAGAAGGAGATGGGGCCCAATAAACTTTACGTTATGCCATCCACAAGCGCCATAATAGTAGGGGAGCTTGGGGGGAGATATTTCTTCAAAACAAGCGCGTAAATTGGCACTATAATAGCGTTTTTTTACGTGAAAGGCATATATGATTTAATAACGCAATAAACAAAAACGTGAACCAATGTGTAATATCCATTATTTAAAAGATATTGCTGTCAATCCCTTTGAAAGTTGTAAAGCAGAATTAAAAGAAAGTTGTAAAATGGAAGTTGGTTTTCACTTTTATGGCTTCATATTCTCCCCCAATTAGGTTTTATCTCCATTCCAGAAATTACCCCAACAGGTATACGCAACATCCTTGTTCCTATCTGACATACAAAAACAGGAGTTGCTCGTAGGCCCCTTACCCGTCTCAATATATATCGTCAAACATGCATCTACGCTGATATTAGATATTGATACAGGTAACAAAAAACAAAAGATTTTTTTGGAATAACAACGTCATAACATTACTACTAGATTGACAATGGAGTGGAAAAATATTCCCGTTTTTTATCATCGACACATCGCTTATCTCACTCCATGAAAGAATTAAACTTGAAGCATGCTTTCACAGGAAGCACTCTAGTTTACGTAATTAACTCGCAGGAAAAAAGAAAATCCTAGTCATTTAGACTATTCTAAAACATATGATTGGTGGAAAAATAGAGCATATATATCGTTGTTTTCCCCTTTTTCCGCTTTTATTTGATATTTATTTTCTTTTTGTTTAAAGAGCTCGCTCTATATTTCTTGATACCATAAAATACTCTTTATAGATAATTTAAAAAGCAATATTTCCGAGACTTTCGAATTTATACAACACCACATAAAATACAAGAAGAGTAAAATAATATGGCTATATTTCTCACAAGAAGAGCTTTACTTACAAAGACCACCATTTGCAAAATATGTAAACATGATAAGAAACTAGCACGATATACTGCAAAAACGAAAGAATGTATTTCATGTGTGATTGGCAGTATGACACAGAAAATACTTATAATAGAGTAGTTAAGGGAAGAAAGTTAACCTAAAGAACATATGGAGGTATCAAAAACTTTGAAAATCTTAATCATAATTCAAAAAAGAGAAATAGACATGAATAAAAAATTAAGTAATAAAATCATAAAAGCAACACACTGTAACATTATCATTAGTTTTGATCTATATTTACATGATTTTATGAAAAGTACTTCTGAAGAAGCTATAAACGCATAAGATATGGTAATTTTATAACTTATAGTGCAACATAAATATTGTCTATAAAGATAGATTTTTTTATTGCCTCATAATACGGAAAAATTAAATTTTCAATATATACATAAAGTCATAAACAATCATTTGATGACAAACTAAACATCTCTAGAAAATACATCATCAATTCTATTTTTGGTAATTCCGTCACTAATCCAATGAGCGCCCATTTCTCTAAAATTTATAATATTAAATCTGTATTCACGAAGCTGTCCCTCATGTAACATGCATCCTTTGAATAAACGCAGTGCATTGTTCCTTAGTTCTATTAAGGCTTATCGTAAAGTCTTCTCCATCCCACTCTATAGGCTCTAAAACGTTTATAGACGGCATATTTTATATCCCTTCTTAAACAGAGTTTTTTACCTAAACATCTTTCTCTTGTAATATATAAGTGACCATTTTAAATTCATCATGAATAAGTTTAAAATAAGAGAATTCTGCTGTATTAAATATTCCATTTAAGTTTAAAATATAAATTATCCTTAACAAAAATTATTAATATATATTAAAGCTTTACGTTATTGAAACTAAAAAATACTTATCCCTTATCAAGTGCATAAACAGCATGTAATGTTCTAACCGCAAGTTCAGTGTAAGCACTATCAATCAAAATAGAAATTTTAATTTCTGAGGTCGTAATTGCTTGAATATTAATACCCTTTTCAGCCAAAGCCTTAAATGCTGTAGCGGCAACACCTGCATGACTACGCATTCCAATACCAATCACAGATACCTTGGCGAGATCGCTTTCAAATTGGAGAACATCAAATCCAATTTCTTTGCGATTCTTCTCAAGAAGTGTAACGGCTTTTTCTACATCTGATGATGGTACCGTAAAAGTCATATCAGTTTTTGAGCCATCTTCAGAAATATTTTGCACAATCATATCAACATTAATGCGTTCTTCAGCCAAGGGACCAAAAATTGCTGCCGAGATCCCTGGACGATCAGCAAGCCGCCGAAGGGAAATTTGTGCTTCATCCTTAGCAAAAGCAATACCAGTAACATTTTGTTGTTCCACAATTTCATCCTCATCGCAAATAAGTGTTCCAGAAGAACTCATTGGATCCTCCATGCCTAACGCATCAGGATTCTCAAAACTTGAACGCACAAAGGTACGAACCTTATGAACCATTGCCAATTCAACAGAACGAACCTGTAAAACCTTTGCACCAAGAGAAGCCATTTCTAGCATTTCTTCAAAAGCTACTTTTGGTAAACGACGCGCTTTCGGCTCTATACGTGGATCCGTTGTATAAACACCATCCACATCCGTATAAATATCACAGCGATCAGCTTGTACAGCAGCGGCTATAGCAACAGCACTTGTATCTGATCCTCCACGTCCTAAGGTAGAAATCCGATTATCCGGAGTCACCCCCTGAAAACCAGCAATAACGGCAACCTGACCTTCCTGAAAACACTCGATTAAAAAAGATCCATCAATATTAGTAATACGTGCACGGCCATGCGCATTGTCTGTATGAATAGGAATTTGCCAACCAAGCCATGAACGTGCATTCATCCCCATTTCTCGAAGTGTCAAAGCCAACAAACCTGACGTAACCTGTTCACCAGAAGCAACCACAACATCATATTCACGAGCATCTCTATGCATAGAGGAAGCATCACTTGTCCACTGAACAAGTTCATTTGTTTTACCAGCCATCGCAGATACGACAACGGCTACCTCATTGCCTGCATCAACCTCTCTTTTGACATGCCGTGCAACATTATGAATACATTCAATGTTTGCTACAGATGTTCCACCAAATTTCATGACAATGCGCGCCATTAATAACACTCTTACCTTTACATCTCTTATCTCAAACAGTAATGAGAATTAGATGCTGTATCAACTAACCATTTTCTCGACATAGCGAATATCTATCATTTGTGCAAGTTTCATTATGATTATATTAATTTCTCTTGACTTTGTATAAAATCTACTTGACCTGATCATTAAAAATAAAGGAAGGCAACATGATCGATGAAACACAAACGACTATTGATCAAAGTGAAATTGATCATTTTTCACGTATTGCTACAGAATGGTGGAATCCACAAGGAAAATTTCGACCTCTTCACCAATTTAACCCAACACGCCTTGCTTACATCAGAGAAAAAATCTGTTTAGAGTTTAATCGTGACCCTTCTTCACTTACGCCCTTTCACAATTTGAAAATTCTTGATATTGGCTGTGGAGGAGGCTTGTTATCTGAACCAATGGCACGTCTTGGTGCTATGGTCGTAGGCGTTGATGCTTCACAAACGAATATTGAAGTCGCAAAAATTCATGCAGCCCAAAATGATCTTTCCATTGATTACCGTACCACTACGGCAGAAGCACTCGCCAATGAAGGAGAAAAATTTGATATCATCCTTAATATGGAAGTTGTTGAACATGTCGCTGACGTTAATCTCTTCATAGCAGCTACAGCAAAAATGTTGAAACCACAAGGGTTGATGTTTGTCTCAACACTCAACCGCACATGGAAAGCATGGGGGCTTGCTATTGTAGGCGCTGAATATATTCTACGTTGGCTTCCTAAAGGAACCCATGATTATAAAAAATTCCTAAAACCTCTAGAACTTAAAAATTTCTTATCAAAAAACGCTCTGACTGTCATTGATGAGATAGGTATTACTTATAACCCATTAAACGACAGCTGGAATCGCTCAAAAGACATGGGCGTTAACTATCTCCTTCTTGCAAAACGGTCTTAAGAATATGTAATTTACAAATATTATATGCCTTGTAATAGAGAATTCAGCTTTCCCTCAGCCTCTAAAGCATAAAGATCATCACAACCGCCAACGTGATAATCACCTATGAAAATTTGTGGAAATGTATTACGTCCATTTGCACGCTGTACCATTTCTTGGCGAAGGGATGTGGAAGCATCAATATCTGTATACTTTACGCCTTTTTTATTAAGCAAATCACGTGCTTTTGTACAATAAGGACAACCAGGGCGTGTATAAATTATTATCTCTTTCATAGTATTATCCTCCAATATTTTTTAATAATATTCATTTTAAATTCCTCTTAAGAAGAGGGAAAAATAGAATCTTCTTTGAGAACACGCGAAAATGTTAGCACATCAACCTGTCGTGCACCTGCATCTTTTAATGCAGCAGCTGCTGCTGTAACTGTTGCACCCGTTGTAAATACATCATCAATCAGCAAAACAGAACATCCTTTGAGATATTTTTTAACTTTATGCGAAACCTTAAAAGCATTTTTTACGTTAAGTTTTCTCTCTCTCGAAGAAAGACTAACCTGCGGACGGGTATGCCGACAACGAACAAGCCAACTCGGTTTTAAAAGCTTTTTTTGTGATGCTGCAATATAACGTGCAAGCTCAGCAGATTGATTATAACGCCTCTCCCAAAAACGACGAAAATGCAATGGAATGGGAATAATAACATCACAATCATCAATAACCTCGCGTCCAGCAAACATCATCCAATTGGCCATAAATGATGCCAATTCTATATGATCACCATATTTTAAGCGCGTTACTAAAGTTCGTGCAAGCCCTTTATGAACAATGACTGAGCGAACACGTGAAAAAGGATGAGTATTACGGAGTGCTTCACCACTAAGAAAACCATCCCCCATATCACAAACAAAAGGAGTCCCCATAACAGGACAATAAGGTTTCGTGATAAATTGAAAATCTTTCCAACATTCGGAGCAAATCGTACCATAAGTAGAAACATTTTGCTTACATCCAGGACAAATTGGTGGATAAAGCATCGTTTTCAAGCGTTCAACGAACTTACTTAGTATATCTCCGCTATTTAACGCCGCTTCTCGAAAATACAACATTATAAATTTAGGCTTTTACAAGTTTCCCTCAGAACAAAAGTTCCTTTGTATTTCCTCATTTTATAATTTTAATTCCTTTAAAAACTCTTACCTTCTATAAATTTATTTCTTTCATATTATAAACTTGACAGAGCTTGCACAAATAATGAACTTTTTCAAAATATATTCTTTCATAGATCGAAAGTGTTCTACAATATGTCGCATCCTTTAATTTTTGATCATAACCGCATTGAAAAATTCCGAAAACGTGCTTTTCAAAAAGCAAAAAAAGGATGTGACTTTTTACTCTCTCACATGGCAGAAGATCTCTATAAACGCCTTAGTACTGTTGATCGCCTCTTTACATTAGCTCTCGATTTACACAGCCATACAGACCTTGCGGCGCAAGTTTTAATGAAATCTGGAAAAGTTTGTTCCATAGAACGCATTGAGACCGATACGCTTTATCAAAGCCATGATAAAAAATTTCATTTACGTCATCGAGAATTTCTTGATTTACCTCAAAGTTACTGTGATCTTATTGTTTCACTTCTTTCATTACAATTGACCAATGATACCCCTGGTGTTCTAAGCCAGATAAAAAATACCCTTAAACCAGATGGCTTATTTCTTGCTGTTATGGCAGGAGCTGGTACATTAAGAGAATTGCGCGAAAGCCTGCTGCAAGCTGAAAGTGAAATTTATGATGGAGCAAGCCCTAGGGTCTACCCTTTTGCCGACATTCGTGATGTAGGCGCTCTTTTACAGCGTGTTGGCTTTGCCCTTCCTGTAGCAGACGTTGAAGATATCACAATACGTTATAATACAATGTTTGACCTTATGCACGATCTTAAAGCTATGGGAATGCAAAATGCACTCATCAATCGTTCACGACGCCCTGTATCCAAACGTTTTTTTCTCCGCGCAGCTGAAATCTATGCACAACGATTTAGTGATCCTGATGGACGTATTCGTGCACATTTTTCTTTCATCTGGCTCTCTGGTTGGGCTCCTCATCCCCATCAACAAAAACCCCTCCAACCTGGTTCAGCGCAAATATCTCTTACAGATGTTTTACAGCCCAAAAAAATATAATCTAAAATTATTTTTTAAAAATATTTTTATCTGTTGTCCGTAATATTTGACTGGTGACCGTTCCAGCTATCATTGAATCGCTCACGTTTAGAGCAGTACGTCCCATATCAATTAGCGGTTCAATAGAGATAAGTACAGCAACCAAAGTAACAGGAAGCCCCATAATTGGTAACACAATCAATGCAGCGAAAATAGCACCTCCCCCCACACCAGCAACACCAATAGAACTCAATGTTACAACACCAATAAGCGTAGCAATCCAAGTAGGATCAAGAGGATTAATCCCCATAGAGGGTGCAATCATGGTCGCAAGCATCGCTGGATAAAGACCAGCACAACCATTTTGTCCAATTGTTGCCCCAAAAGAAGCTGCAAAACTCGCAATGGATTGTGGTACACCTATCCACTGTGTTTGCGCTTCAATATTCAAAGGAATACTTGCAGCACTTGAACGACTGCTAAAAGCAAATGTTAAAACCGGTAAAACCTTTTTGAAAAAACGAAAGGGATTAATCCCAGAAATACCAAGCAATACACCATGAATTCCAAAAATTAAAATAATACCGACATAAGAGGCAATGATAAAAACCAGTAAATTTAAAATATCTGCAATACGCGATATTGCTCCTACTTTCGTCATAAGTGCAAAAATACCATAAGGCGTCAAAGCAATCACAATACGGACTAACCGCATAATCCAAGCTTGTGCCACTTGAATAAATAAAAGCGCTTTTTCTCCTTTTTCTGGCTCATCTTTTTTTAAAAGGAGAACCGATGCACCTAAAAATGACGCAAAAATAACAACACTGATAATTGACGTACGTTTAGCTCCACTCAACTCAGCAAATGGATTTTTAGGAATCATAGACAAAATCATCTTTGGTATATTCATATCTCCAAGTTTAGAAATATGACCTTCAAGAAGAGCAGAAACATTTTGCCCTTCATGCACCAAACCATCGGTTGTTAATCCAAAAAAATTAACCACAAGCACACCAACCAATGCTGAAAGAGCCGTTGTAAAAAGCAATATTGAAATTGTTATTATACTCATCTTTCCAACAGCATAAACAGAATGTAAATGAGCAACTGCTGAAACGATAGAGATAAAAACCAGTGGCATAACAATCATTTGCAACAATAAAATATAGCCCTCACCGACAATGTTAAACCATTCAACGGATTTCAATAAAGTGCTTTCACCCTCTCCATAAATAAACTGCAAAACACTTCCAAAAATCAAGCCAAGGATAAGCCATAGCATAACACGTAGTGAAAGACTCCATTGCATTTTCTTACTTTGAGAAACCAACAATAAAAAAATAACAAATAGAAATAAATTAACGAAAAAATTAAATGTCATTGTCTATGCTCACTATTATTATGGTTGACATAAATAATCTGCATAATTCAAAATCAATGCATGATATTTAAAATTAACCTATAAATCTTACAAGGCTTTTACAAAATCATTATTTTTTTAATTTATAGATTAAAAGAGAATTTTTTATCTACTAATAACTGTTTAAAGAAAATAAATAAAATTATTTTCTTATTATTTAAATTTTCACTCTCATAAAATAGTTAAAAAAGAGAAATATAAGCAACATTCATTGCATCTTAATACTGAATAATTCCAGCATATCTTATCCTATAAATCTCCTTACCTCTCTCTTTTTCTATTTAAACTGAAGCGAGCTTTCCAAGCAAAGATGAATTAACAATCGAACATTCATGATTTTTCTAGAAAATACACCAACAAGCTACTTCTGCTCATTTTATGGACTGCACTCTCAATAGCTTTGATCAGCACTTCAAATATAATTATTTTATTGAAAATACTTTTTATACATTCTTTCTTTGCTCTCAATGAAAGCTTTTTTATTTTTCAAAACTCTTTTTATAGTCATAAAAAGGATTTGAAAGACAAGATGTTGATTTATAATGATAATTTACTGTTTTGCATATTAAATGAGAGTCCCAAATAACGTAAGATTCTCTCATTTCAAACCTGTTTATCTTGAATCAATCAAAATCATTTGCTTGCACGTCACAAGCAGGGCTGTCCGTATGGGTAAAAATGTATAAGAAAGGAGTAGAAATACCTCTGATGAAACATCTTAGTGCAAGAGCTGTCGCAACATTGGAGAGCGGAGCTTGAGCAGCAAATATAAATAATATGACTGCTTTTTATAATAGCGCAGTAAAACGTTTTAACGATACCTATTTATATGCTGATCGAACAACACGTGCACGTGCTGTAGATAATTTTGTCACTTTAGATATAAAAAAGATAAGTTGGAGTTATAATATTACGCAAGAACTAATAAGAGGAAAGGTTTTGAATTTGAAGAGGCATGCCTCACTCAGAGTTCATATCATCCTTTTACGCAACAGTGGTTTTATTATAATCGGAATCTCAACGATGGAATTTACCAAATGCCTCGTATAGTCCTGAGAGGACAAAAAGTTGAAAATAGGATGATACAAATTACAGGCATAGGAGCACGAAGCGTTTTTTCTGTATTGATAGCTAAGAATTTGCCTAATCTAGATGCAATAGATACAGGTCAATGCTTTCCACGGTATCTTTATAAAAACGTTGAATCTCTGTAACTGTTCATGATGAAAAACAATCTCATTTATTTGCAAATTCAATAAAGGAAAGAAAAACATCTGGTTTACAGAAGCGTGATGCCATTACGGATGAGGGACGAGAACATTTTAAAGCTGCTTATCCTAGTGAGAGCATAACAAAGACGATTACAAATTTCTAGATAATGAAAACAATGGAAAAGACTGAGGGTATATGATTAAAATGAGAGGCTTTAAGCCTACAAATATTATAAATTTTATAAATAGTACAGTTTAAAGCATTAAAAGCAGTCTTACAGTAAATTTACAATGTATGGGGATAATTAATCGCCTATAATAAGTTGCGCTCATACTGATAAAGATTATTCTGCTATAGAAATGTTGTGCTTTTTTGAATTTTTGTGCGTATTCAAACACTCATTCGTTGCAAATTCAATCTCTTTATCTCGTGCATCTTTATCAAGAATAATAGTATATTAATATAATACCCCTTTGCATACAAATAGTTATTTCTTATCTATGAATATCTTATAATTTCATATAACTCTATGAAGATAATATTTTTATTTATTAATATTTAATGATGTAATTAACACATTAATTCTATATATTATCATCTTTATTTCTATCTATTTACATAATATATTTCTTTTTTCTATAAAAATAAACTTGAGTTATACATACATAGATCTATCGGTATTTTTTCTACTGTCTTTTTAGCACACTGAAAGATTGATATCATAATTTTTGTATAATAAAATGCTCTTTCATATAAGCATCGTATACTGAATTATAATAATTGACTATTAACCGCAAATTATATTTTTTTATCCCTTTTAAAAGTGAAAAATATTATTTTCAGACCTATTCATAAGTAGGCTTAGCCAAGTGAATAAAAAATGTTTGATAATAAGCTTTATCTCTTATGAACTATCTTTTGTACAAAGGGACAACATTATGATTACGGAAATATCGTGATATTATTGGGTATAAAAATCACACTCCCTAAGAAATTTTTGTATTGTATCCTTTCCGTTATGGAAATGTTACAAGGTAGGATATGCTCTCTAGAGCAAATGAGTGAATGAACTACCACGGTGATATGCATTTTTAAAAAAATAGGAAGTATCCTTGCTTCAAATTTAATAGGCACATTCTAAAAATAAAGGTTCTACAGACTCATTCCAAATAGAATAGTAATGGGACAAAAATTTTTCAGCATCTGTTTGTCCCATTGCAACAACCTCTTCTAAAGGATTAAGAAAGTTTGTTTCATCAAAACCATTCGTATCATACTGTTTGCGATTTTTTAAGCCTTTGCGAGCAATAGCGAGAGCTTGACGTGCTAACTCTAAAAGAATAGTTTGACGAAAAGGAGTTCTTAACCCTTCTTTAGGAACGCGTTGGCGCAACTCTAAAACTTCTTCAAAACACCAATCTTTTGTCAAAGCCTCTGCCTCATTAAGTGCTTCCCTATCATAAAGAAGCCCAACCCAAAAAGCCGACAACGCACAAATGCGCTTCCAAGAACCACAATCAGCTCCCCTCATTTCTAAAAATCTTTTTAATCGGACTTCAGGAAATAACGTTGATAAGTGATTAATCCAATCTCCCATGTTTGGAATTGAATTTGCAACTTGTCCTTTTAATGCTCCATTCATAAACTGACGAAACGTTATGTGTGTACAATCATAGTAACGACCATCACGCACAACAAAATACATTGGAACATCAAGGGCCCATTCAACATAATCAGCAAAACCAAAGCGCTCAGAAAATATAAAAGGGAGAACCCCTGTCCTCTGATTATCCGTATTACGCCAAATTTCAGAACGCCAAGATAAAAAGCCATTCGGACGTCCTTCTGTAAAAGGTGAACTTGCAAATAATGCGGTCGCAATAGACTGTAACTTCATAGATACTTGCATTTTTTGCCGCATATCACTTTCAGATGAAAAATCAAGATTAACCTGAACCGTTGATGTGCGATACATCATATTAAGACCATTATGCCCCACTTTCGGCATATAATCAGCCATAATCTGATAACGTGACTTAGGCATTTTAGGCGTTTCAGCCAAAGTCCACTTTGGACTAGCTCCAAGACCTAAAAAACCAATCCCTAATGGTTCTGAAATTTTCTTGAGAAGAGTTAAATGCTCCATCAACTCGTGATAAGTATGACCTATTGTTTTTAATGGTGCACCAGATAATTCAAATTGTCCCCCAGGTTCCAAAGAAATAGCCCCCTGATCACCTGATCCTACGAGCCCAATAATATTCCCTTCATCTAAAATAGGTTCCCATCCTAAAGCGCTTTGCATCCCCTTTAAAAGCGCTCGGATTCCTCTCTCACCTTCATAAGGAACAGGAAGAAAACCATCTCTATAAAACGGAAATTTTTCATGTTCAGTACCAATGCGCCAATCATCTTCTGCTTTATACCCCCCTTGGAAATAGCTAACCAAGGAATCTAAGTTATAAATTTCACTTTCATCGGTTATATCAAGCGCCATAACTTATCATATCCTATCATCGGTATCATCGTCTTAAATGAATTGTTTAGAATGATTTTACAGACTTCTCAATCCATTGCCCAATCCCCCACGGTAGCATTAAGAAGAGCCAAAGCAGCAACAGCGGCAGTGTCAGCGCGTAAAATACGCGGACCTAATGATATTGGAACCACAAAAGGATGTTTTTTTAAAAAGCTCCGCTCTTCTTCACTAAAGCCACCTTCCGGTCCAATAAGAATACCAGGTGTTGTAACGCCACGCTTTTTAAAAGAAGGTAATGGATTATGCGATTTATGCTCTTCATCACAAAAGAATAAAGGCTGTGTCTCATCCCACTGTGCTAAAAGTTCTGCTAATGATAGAACCGATACGCATTCAGGAAGAGATAAAATTCCACACTGTTCAGAAGCTTCAATAACATTGGCTTCCATACGCGCCATATTGATACGCGTAACCTGCGTATGATGCGTTATAACAGGCTGCAAAATCGATACCCCCATTTCAACAGCTTTCTGCACCATATAATCCAACCGCGCATTTTTGAGTGGAGCAAAGCAATAAATAAGATTGGAATGCGTCGTTTGTAATCTTTCTTGATGGATAAGCTGAACCACAACAAATTTTTTCTTAACAATGATAAGTTTAGCAAGCCACTCACCATCCTGTCCATTAAAAAGTAAAATTTCTGCTCCTTCTTTCATACGCAAAACATGCATAAGATAAGAAGCTTGTGCCCCCTCTATCTTTATTTCTTCATTCAAAGCCAATGTCTGTCGGATAAATAATCTTTTAAGTTTATAATTTATGCGCATAAAAATTTTGCCAATGCTCACTATCGTCATCGAAAAAATGAAGAAAAATATATAGCAAAAAGAAAAAATTATATCTATAGAACTATAATATATTAAAGAATTATAGAGTTTTTTTAGCTTTATGAGATAATAATAGGAACTTATAGATCCTTAAGTGATTCTGCTTTCATAAAAGTTTAAATAATGCACCATTCATCTTTGCATTCAGTCATTGATGCATCCGTGGAGGAAAAATATGTCTGCTAAAAAAGCTACAATTATTACGATTACAACCCTCTTAGCCTTTATTTTGATTACAGTGGGAATTGGTTCTGTTGGAGCCGACGGGAAGCATACAATTACCAAAGATGGCTATGGTATTTCTTCTGCGACTCAATAAGCACTGGCCAACATCCTCCTTAAAATTTTAATGTTTTTTAGCAACTTTTATAAGATTAGCACCAATATTATGAATCTCTTATATTTGAAAGATTCCATAAGAAGGGTTTTTATTCCTCTCTTCAGTCATTTATCTATACCAACCTCACTTATTATGACGGTGAGGATGGTTTTTACTGCTTCACGACGAACGGATTTAAAATGAGAGAATCTTCCGATAATGGGAGCTCTGATTTAAATTTAAAAGACAATTTTAAGTTGCAAAAAGACGAATTACCATTATAGGATAGAATATTATACAGATGAAAAACGATACTCAATCTGCATCAATATCTTTTGTAACCCAAAGATCACCATGATTTTGTTCTTTAGAGCTTAGAGAAAATGTAAAAGGCCATGCAAGGCTATTAGTAAGACATTGGACGTCTTTACATAAAGTTTCTGATCTATAGTTTTTGCGTAGTTGTGCCTGTAATATCAGTTCATTTTCCTTCCCTTGCGCAATAGCAGTTGCAATGGTTCCTTGAATGGATAAGCTCAAGTCTGCTGTACGCATTAATGACTCTGTTACCTTCATCATACCTTCTGAAAAGCTTGTCTGAATATCCCAGTGATCAAATGTTGTTGAAAAAGTATCATTATTCATTAAAAGAAATTGTTGTTTATTTGAAAGTCTTGTTTGTAATTCATTCAGATCATACCCTAATAGCCGACCAGAAGACATCTTCAGTGTTAACTCACCCTGCATTTTCGTAAAAATTTCTCGCCAAGAATCAGCAAGTGTTCGTACCGTTGCAGTAAAATTCGTTTTGCTTTGTATAAATGGAATAAATCCCAAGGTTTCTAAAGTCTCCTGCATATTAATAGAAGCGCCTGAAATATTTCCTCCAATACGCACTCTCTGTCCAGCTGAGGTAACTTCAATATTACTTTGAATGGCCCCACCCCAAATATTCGCATGTCCAAGATCAAAAATACCATGCCCATCTCTTATTTGTATTGCAGCAGCTAAATTTGTGAGTGAAATATTTCCTATTTTAACTTGTGGCGCAGAAAGTCGTATATCCACGCCAATACGATCAAAAGTTCTCATATCAAAGCGGGCATTTTTCTTTTTTCCTGAAAAAAATATTGAACCCAAGAGGCTAAGGTCTAGGTTATCAAAAGCTAAAGAGCCCATGAGATTTGGTACATAATCTTGAAAATCGAGTTTTAAAGCTCCTCGCGCATTGGCTTTCCCCATCGTAAATGTAACATTGTTCATTTGGATATGCATTGGCTGCGCTAAAAAATGAGATTCCCATACAATGGGTATTTTTAATTTATGTCCCCAAAACTGATTTCCACCAACCCAAGACAATGTCTGATTCCATCCAGGAGAACGCATCGACACTTTTCCGTCAAAAATATAATATTCAGATAATCGAGCCTTTCCTGTAAAAGTTATTCCCCCACGTACAGAATTGAGACTTGCCCTAATATGACTTTTGCCTCCTGCAAGAAGCAGCAATGCTTGAGAAGCATCAAGTGATAATTTTGTAAATTCTCCACGCCAACGCGCATCTGCACGTAACCGCACTTCCTGAGTTGATTCCGGACAATCTAAAGTTGCATTTAATCCTGTTATTTTTTCTGCTACTCCTGAAAAACTATCGTGATACACAAGAACACCATTTTTAATGATAATCCGTCCAAAAGGTTGTTTTAAAAGGTGCTCTATCTCTGGATGCTCAGGATTATGTTTTAATATTTCACGCGTATTACGTATTGCCACCCCTAATGCACCTTGTGAGCGAGAAAACCGATCAAAAAAATCTGCTATTGTTTTAACAGGCTTTTCCATAACAAATTGAGGACGCATAATCCGCGTCTCTGAAAAAGAAATATGTCCCCAAAGAAGATCGACGACAGAAAGATCAACTTCTATTGATTCAGCTTCCATTAATGGCGCAACATCATCCATTTTTGATGTTAAAGTAACGCCAGAAAGAAATGCTTTAGGATAAGGAAAAAGATGTAACCGCGGTGGATCACGCAATTGCACATTGTAACCCGTCCATGCACTTAAATCCTGCGCTAAACGAATACGAATCGCATCTGTAGAAATAAGATAAGGTAAAACGAGAATCCCCACTCCAAATAAAAAGATAATTGTAATAAAAACTCCGCTCAAAAATTTTATTATTCTGATGCGCACATTATCCCTCTATACTTATCCCCCTATAACAGATTAAAAACAAACTTAAATGATCATAAAAAGTTTTTATAATCCTATAATTCACTATACCCACTTTGTATCTTCATTATTTTTGTTCTTTATCCAAAATTTATTCAAACAGCAATGTTGCTGCTTCTTTATAAAGCAATTATTTAAAAGTCTTCAAAACTATAAATCCACAGCATTATAAAACCATTTTTACTGTTCTCATATGAATATTGCTATAAAACTCTATCGTATTATTAGAAAATGCTTTACAAAAAAAACAAACAGCCTTACCGAAAGGATCTCTGAATGAATAATATTATCGACGGAAAAAAACTTGCTGAAGAGATTATTGTGAAAGTTAAGGCCGAAACAGCAAAGCTCCGCCATCACTATAATATACAACCTAGTATCGCTGTTATTATCGTTGGAGATGATCCTGCAAGTCAAGTATATGTCACCTCAAAAAATAAAAAAGCCGAAGAATGTGGGTTTCTTTCAATCAAACATGTCGTTTCTAAAGAAACGCAAGAAAAAGAACTCCTTCAACTTATTGCAACATTAAATTCTGATCCCAAAATTCATGGTATTTTGGTACAGCTGCCTCTCCCTGCTCATATGAATACAAATCGCATAACACAAGCCGTTGCTTTCCAAAAAGATGTTGATGGTTTTCATTATATTAATGTAGGAAAACTCGCAGCAAACGCACTTGAAGATGCGATGATTCCCTGCACTCCAGCTGGAGCCATGATGATGATTGAACAACACTGTGGGCAAGATTTATCTGGACTTGATGCTGTCGTTGTTGGACGCTCTAATATTGTTGGAAAACCTATGGCTGCCCTTTTAACAGCAGCCAATGCCACTGTGACAATTGCCCATAGTCGTACCCGTGACCTTGATGATGTGTGTCGAAGCGCTGATATTCTAGTAGCAGCTGTAGGCCGCCCACAAATGATTAAAAAAGACTGGATAAAAGATGGTGCAATTGTTATTGATGTCGGTATTAACCGCGTTGCTGCACCAGAAAAAGGTATAGGGAAAACACGTCTTGTTGGTGATGTCGATTTTGAAAACGTAAAAGAAAAAGCTGCTGCGATCACCCCTGTTCCAGGAGGCGTTGGACCAATGACAATTGCCATGCTTATGGTTAATACACTCAAAGCGGCTGCGCGATCACACAATCTGCCTATACCAAAATTCTAAAAATTGTAACAATTCCTTGTATATGGTTTCATTGTATATGGTTCAGCTTATTTATTTTTGCATTTTTCATGTCATAAAAACAGATGCCCCTTGATCTGCACGATTAACGGATTGACGAAAAACATGAAAAAGTTTGCGTCCAACACCATGTTCGTTTTTTGAAAGATCCGGAGGTATGATTTTTCGCGCGTTAAATTTTGCTAAATCCTCCAAAAGAGTTAATTTACCCTCATGAGCATCAAGAAAAACAATATCACCATCCTGCAAACGTGCAATGGGGCCATTATCCACTGCTTCTGGTGTCACATGGAGAGCAGCAGGAATTTTTCCTGACGCTCCTGACATACGCCCATCGGTTATCAATGCTACCTTTTGACCGCGATCTTGTAAAACGCCTAAAATGGTCGTTAATTTATGAAGCTCTGGCATACCATTGGCTTTTGGTCCTTGATAGCGAATGACAGCGATAAAGTCTTTATTATGCAACACTCCAGATTTAAAAGATTTTTGTAGTTCCTCTTGATCATTAAAAACAAAGACTGGTGCTTTAATCTGCCAATACTCTGGTTTAACAGAGGAAACTTTTATAATAGCTGTTCCCAAATCTCCTGATAAAACACGAAGACCACCATCAAGCTGAAATGGCTTTCTCCACCCCGCTAACACCTTATGATCACCACTTTCCTTAAGAGCCGCTTCACGTACCACATGACCATCAGCAGAAAGCTTTGCTTCAATTGCATAAGCATTGAGATCTTTACCAAAAACCGTAGAGACATCTTCATGTACCAAACCTGCCTCGATAAGCTCGCGAATAATAAATCCCATTCCCCCCCGCAGCATAAAAATGATTAATATCTGCTAAACCGTTAGGATAAATGCGCGCTAAAAGAGGCACAACGGATGAAATTTCTGCAATATCATGCCATGTCAATTTAATACCGCAAACAGCAGCCATAGCAATCAAATGAATCGTATGATTGGTAGAACCTCCTGTTGCATTTAATCCTACAATGGCATTCACAAAAGAACGCTCATCAATGATCATACCAAGTGGACTATAATGATCACCAAGATCTGTCATTTCAAGTACACGTTTCGTAGCTTCTTTTGTTAAAGCATCACGCAATGGTGTATTCGCATTAATAAAAGAAGCTCCCGGCATATGAAGCCCCATCATCTCCAGTATTACCTGATTAGAGTTAGCTGTTCCATAAAATGTACATGTTCCTGGCCCATGATAAGAACGTGCTTCTGATGCTAAAAGTGTTTGGCGATCTATTTTATTTTCCGCGTAAAGTTGACGTATCTTCGCTTTTTCATCATTACCTTGACCACTTGTCATGGGACCAGCTGCTATAAAAATTCCTGGTAAATGACCAAATGTTAGTGCACCAATCAATAAACCTGGTACAATTTTATCACACACCCCAAGATACAATGCTGCATCAAAGACATCGTGTGATAAGCTTATAGCTGTCGCCATTGCAATTACTTCACGCGAAAAAAGGGAAAGCTCCATCCCCGCATTTCCCTGTGTAACACCATCGCACATCGCGGGAACACCACCTGCAACCTGTGCAACACCACCAGCCATACGGGCCGACTCTTTAATTAAGTGAGGAAACTTTTCAAAAGGTTGATGCGCTGAAAGTATATCGTTATATGCCGTGATAATGCCAATATTCCCAACGATATTTCCCTTCAAACGCTCTTTATCTATTGCACCACAAGCAGCAAAGCCATGAGCCTGATTGGCACATCCTAAAAAACTCCGTTTGGGGCGATGAACTTGTGCTTTTGCAATACGATCTAAGTAAATTTCTCGTGTTGATCGAGAACGTTCATAAATCCTTCGTGTAACTGTGGCAATTGTCTTGGAAAGTGCCATATTTCTCTCCCCCTTTCATTGTTTCTTCCCCTCATTCATTGAGAGAGATTACGTTTTATTCACCTTGTGTCGCATACTTTGATTCACTTATTTCATTTTCTGCAGGCGACCAATAAACCTGAACGAGATGAGGGGAATTACGCAAAATTGCCCGAATAGGCATTTCTATTTCAAACCCGTCTTGACAAGCTTCTTCAAAACAATCGCGTTTCTGAAAACCTTCGAAATGGAGAATAATACAACGAGATTGCATAATAACTGGCAAAGTTAGTGAGAGTCTTGGCTCAACAGCACTCTTAGCATGAAGGGGTAAAACAAGTGCTTGTGTTCGTAAATCAAGCGCTTGCTTTAAACGATCAGCATCAGGAAAAAAAGATGCCGTATGTCCATCCTCCCCCATTCCTAAAACAACAACATCAAAGGGTTTAGGCAAAGTATTAACACGACTCGCCGCTGAAAAAGCAGCAAGTTCAGCAGTAATTGCTTTATGATAAAGCCCTACAAAACGTGCTTTTTCGGCAAAATTTTGTAACAAATGACACCGTACCATATATTCATTTGAACGTTCATCGTGTGTAGGGACAAAACGTTCATCGACCAAAGTGATAATGATCTTTTGCCAATCAATATCCGCTTTTGACAAATAATGAAAAAACAATTCTGGTGTTTTACCACCAGACACCGCTAAAACTGCTCTCTTGCGCTCAAGAACAGATACACTAAGCTCTGCGGCTACTCGATCTGCTAATGCCAAGGCTAAAGTCTGAGGGGTTTCAAAATCTAAACGGTCAATATTCATTCTATACATACTTATTGCTCTAAACTAAATTGTTCCATATACGCCCATCACGTTCCATGAGGCTCATCGAAGCAGACGGCCCCCACGAACCAGCGTTATAACTGTGAACAGGCTGTTTTATTGCTTCCCATCCCTCAATGATTGGATCAATCCAACGCCAAGCAGCCTCAACTTCATCACGACGCATAAACAGTGTTTGATCTCCACGAATAACATCCATTAATAAACGTTCATAAGCATCAGGATTACGTTCAGAAAATGCGGAAGCAAAACTCATGTCTAATGGAATGTGACGAAACCGCATACCGCCATAACTTGGATCCTTAATCATCAACCATTGTTTTACACCTTCATCAGGTTGGAGACGAATTACAAGCCGATTAGAAAAAATTTCATCTAAATCCACATTAAAAATATTATGAGGAATAGGTTTAAAAACAACAACAATTTCAGACATTCGCGTGAACATACGCTTACCTGTTCGTAAATAAAAAGGCGTATTAGCCCAACGCCAGTTATCAATCTTAACCTTAAGTGCTACAAAGGTTTCACTCTTACTCACTCTTCCCAGATCATCAAAATAGGACTCTACCGATATACCATTTGATAGACCAGAAAGATACTGCCCACGTACAGTATGCTGCCCTACATTATGGACATCAAGCGGTGTTAAAGAATGTAAAACTTTAAGTTTTTCATCGCGCACAGCATTAGCACTGTTAGTAAATGGTATTTCCATCGCAACCAAACAAAGTAATTGTAGCATATGGTTTTGAACCATATCGCGTAGAGCACCAGTGCTTTCATAATATTCTGTACGCCCCTCTAACCCCAAAGATTCAGCAACGGTTATTTGAACATGATCAATATAATTGGAGTTCCATAGCGGTTCATAAAGTGTATTAACAAACCGCAATGCCATTAAATTTTGAACAGTTTCCTTCCCAAGATAATGATCAATACGAAAGATCTGCTCTTCATTAAAGGCGCTTGCAAATACATCATTAAGTGAAACAGCTGTTTTTACATCACAACCAATTGGCTTTTCAATGATAATCCGTGTTTGTGCTGTCACCAAATCATTTTTTTCCAACTTCATCGCAATATCAGCAAAAAGTAACGAACCAACAGCCAAATAAAAAGCTCGAATATCCGCTGAATCTTGTGACAGAAGAAGGGCTAAATCCTCCCACCCTCGATTTGAGGAAACATCAACAGAAACATAGCTTAAACGTGCAAGAAAACGATTGAGTTCTGTTGAATTGAGATCTTTTGGATGGATATGTTTTTCTAAAGAAATGCGGACAAAATTTTGATATTCTTCACAACTTAAGGAAGTGCGCGAAACCCCAATAATACGTGTTGGCTCACTGAATTGCCCAGCACACTGACAATGATACAAAGCCGGCAAAAGCTTGCGCAACGCCAGATCACCATTGCCACCAAAAACAATACAATCAAAGGAAGAAACTGGAATAATTTTACGCACCATGAACTTGTTTATTTTTCTATTCGATTATGAAATCCCATATCACTTATAAAAGCTTTCATCATTAAAGCAGACAGATACTAAATAAGCCATTAATTTTCTTCATTTCAAGCAATGTTTCCATTAAAGGCGATCCAATAAAGAAAACCAACGCATTGCTAAAAATATAAGCGGATAACGCAAAACTCTTCCTCCCGGAAAAGATGAAATCTTTAAGTCTTGGAAATAGGAAAAACGTTCATATTTTCCAGTTAACCATTCTGCGTATAATTTTCCCACGAAAGGAGCCAGCATAACGCCATGCCCTGAATAACCACCACAATAAGTCATCCTTGAAAAAATTTGGCGAACATAGGGCATGCGTTCAACTGTGATGGCAACCGTTGCTCCCCACCGATGGCTTAAATTGATAGAATGTAATTGAGGATAAATTTCAACAATTTGCCGTTTTATACGTTCATCTAAATTTAGAGGATGCTTATTATCATAACTTTCTACACCACCAAATAAGAGACGATTATCAATGCTTTTGCGAAAATAGCGAACCATAAAACGGGAATCATCAACCGATTCCCCCCCTATAAGAATTGAACTATGCTTTGGTAATGGGTCCGTTGCTCCAATATAAGAGCGAATAGAAACAATATTTTTTTCAATAAAACGCTCCAGACCAAGTTTATACCCATTTGTTGCAAGTAAAACATGCTCTGCTGTTACACTACCTTTTTCTGTTATTACTTTCCAATGTGCTCCCTTGCGCCTTACGGTCGTTACTTGTGACTTCTCATAAAGCTTAGCACCAGCATCTTGTGCTCTTTTTGCCAACCCAATAATCAATTTTAAGGGATTTATATGACCGGTATCCGCATCATAAATACCACCACAATAAAAAGTTGATCCAAGTCGCTCAAATGTTTCAGCCTTATCCATAAAAGTAAGCGCGTGATAGCCATAACGCTGCATCGCCTCAATATGCTGTTGATAAGAGAGAAGCTCACGCCTTTTATGAGTTACAGAAAGCTGTCCTCCTATCAAATCACAAGGACAATTAGGCATTGCGCATAAAGCTAAAATATCTCTTTTAGCTTCTTCTGCTAAATCAAATAGAGCTTTACTTCGCTCAAAACCATACTTTTTTTCTAATGTTTCTACCCATTGCCGTTGCCCTGTTCCCAGCTGTCCACCATTGCGCCCTGAAGCACCATCACCAAAACGTGATGCTTCAAATAAAACAACATCTACTCCAGCCTTGGCTAAATGATAAGCAGCCGAAAGACCCGTAAATCCGCCTCCAATAATGACCACATCACACTGTCTGTTTTCACAAAAAGAAGGATAAGAGGGACGTTCTCTTAAAGCATCTTCATACCAAGAAATTCCTGGAGAAATTGAATTATAATCAATCATCGTCATAAAATTTAAACATTCAGCAGGAGATATTCACGCTCCCACGGACTGATTACTTCCATAAAAGTTTCAAACTCTTGTCGTTTGATTGCAGCATAAGTACTTACAAACACATCCCCTAAAATAGCACGTATCACTGTATCTTGTTCAAACAAATTGACTGCCTCAATGAGCCCACGCGGTAACTCAATATTATCAGCGTTTACATTATTTATCGCTGGCTCATCCGGCTCAATTTTTTGTTGCAAACCAATAAGACCACACGCTAAAGAAGCCGCAAGGGCTAAATAAGGATTCGCATCTGATGAAGGAAGCCTATTCTCAACACGTCGCGCTTGAGGAGCAGAACGGGGAACTCGAAAAGCTGTAGTACGATTATCATATCCCCACCGCAAATTAACAGGAGCCGAATTATCAGGGACAAGACGTCGATAAGAATTCACATAAGGCGCAAGCATCACAAGTACGCCTGGCATATGTTTTTGCAATCCACCAATAAAATGGCGAAAACAGATACTTTCTTCACCATTTTCCTGTGTAAAAATATTCATACCGGTTTTCTTATCAACAACCGATTGGTGAATATGCATAGCAGAACCCGGCTGCCCTTGAATGGGTTTTGCCATAAAAGTTGCATACATATTATGTTTTAGTGCTGCTTCACGAATTGTTCGTTTAAACATAAAAACTTGATCCGCTAATTCAATAGGATCACCATGACGTAAATTGATTTCAAACTGTCCTGCTCCTTCTTCATGAATGAGGGTATCAATTTCCAATCCTTGTGCCTCTGAAAATTGATAAATATCATCAATCAAATCATCGAATTCATTAACACCAGCAATGGAATACCCCTGTCCACCACCAATTGAACGCCCAGAACGACCAACCGGTGGAACTAACGGATAATCAGGATCGGGATTTTTTTGTACCAAATAAAACTCAATTTCTGGTGCCACAACAGGGCTTAAACCCATTTTTGTGTAAAAATGAACCACTGTTCGTAAAACATTGCGTGGTGTGTAATCCACAACCTGACCATTTTGATACACAAGATCACAAATCACCTGTGCCGTAGGAGCATCTTCCCATGGAACAATGCTTAACGTAGAAAGATCAGGCTCAAGGCGTAAATCACCATCTGCTTTAGGATATTCAAAACCATGACCATCTTCCGGATAATCCCCTGAAATTGTTGCCATAAAAACTGCTGAAGGCAATGCCAATGATGTTTCCGATGTAAATTTTTTAGAAAGCATCATCTTGCCCCGTGGTACCCCTGCTTGATCAGGCGTAATACATTCAATATCCTCTACCTTACGAAAAGCAAGCCATTGTGAAACTTGTTCCCAATTGCGCACACCACGTAAACTTTTGAGAAAACGAGAGACAGGTTTAAAATTCTTACTTTTCGTTTGTTTACCATTTTTTACAGCCATAACATACCAACTTTAAAAACAATCAAGTCCTATTCTTATTGTATCAGCCCATGCATAAACGACACGAAAAAAATTTATCAACTGATATTTTTGAAGAATACTATAAGATCTATCAAGGTAAAAGAACTTTACGCTCAAAAAGCTATCCTATCACCATAGTGAAAAAATTGATATTGCACCCGATACATCGGTGCGAACCTTCTCCTTATATAAAATAGCGAGAAATACCATATTGTACGTAACCTAATTCCGATTCAAATAATCATATATAAGCAAACATTGACGAGAATAATAAAGGCGAGATATTTAATTTCCTTTTGGTTGTAGCAATGCTTCATATTAAAAGAAAAGAAACTTTTCTTTTAATATGAAGCAAGTTTTGTAACTCTATTGTTATCCACATAGAAGTAAACACCCTAGGATGGTGAGTAGCCTTTACAGCTAGTGCTTACAAACACTCACCCCGCCATAATATGCGTAAATGTATTTTCAGGATAAGTCATACGCTCAGCATTTCCGACATGAAACTTAACCATCGTCTGCATAACAGAGCTATCAACCTTGTTCTGAGCGGATGGTACAGACTCTGCACTTATATCAATTCCCACCGCTTGACATTGCACTTCGCACACAATATTTAGAGCTGAGAATCTAGTAGAGCATACCAAATCCAATAGATAGGATTTTTTGCTAATTGCGCCATGTGTGATCCAACATTTGATAGTCTCCAGCCCACTAGGAGGTGTGTTATTTATATCTAAAAAGCCAAAAAATCAGGATATAAGAACACAATAATATCAATTTCCTTTTAACTAACGTCCTTTATCGTCGATCTTCCACCATCGTAAAATCTATTTTGTATTAGTTGCTTTCACATACTTTGACTTATGATCTAGTGATACTGTGCAGATTGAGTACACATCCCCAGAGCCCAGATTATAATTAAGTTCGTACCATTCTGCTCTTTTATAGAGCTAATATTTGAAAATAAATAACCATAATCTTTAGATATAATACGCCTAGGTTCAATAATTACCGTAAGCTTATGTAAATCACAACCCAATTGTGATAATGCCTCATAAATTTTACGAGGGTATTCGTCATTGACCGTCATGGCATCGCAGAACGCTGTGGAAGTCGGATATCCTCCGCCTAGACTGATAAAACTTTTTTGATCCTTCAATGCGTAAATATCCTTTCCAGCCTTAGTTAAGGTGGATACTATTAACTCAGTCGAATTCAAATTAGAGTCCACATGCAAAGGCACCCCATTAAGCCTAATCCTATTGGATTCTAGCAAAGATAATGCGGCACGTAACTTCGCCGCAGTCATACCAAAACACGATCTATCCCCGTTTGCCAGTACATGGCACAATCTCAATGAGATTTTAGGTAATATGTCAAAATGGCGTGCACGAGTGATAATGTCATGTAATTCGATAATAATCACACTGGACATTTATATGTTTTCTAATAGGATAATTCTATCTCTTCTCGAAGTTTTACAGGGATATTAAAAAATATATATCTACCTTTAAAACCATCTTTTTGCGCTAATGATATTTCATAACCAGACGCAAATTCCAAATCCCAGCAACATAACAAAGATACCCCGCACGTCCATTAAAATACCCTGCTTTTTCTCGCCCTAGGCATTCATAGCCCGACCGCGTAAAACAGGATACCAATTACAATATCAGACCATAAGGCTGCAAGAGAAAGTTCTTTTATATTTTTATCTTTACATTGCCTCTTAAACAAGCTCATCTGTTCATATAATGAGTTATATGTATAATACATATAACTTCTACAAAAGGAGGATTCATTATGTTCCGTAAAAATCTTTGGTAATACACTCGGATGATTGGGTCACCTGTCGCCCGTCAATAATATAGTGCGAGTTAAGAAATTGGGGGAGGTAAGCTATGCAACTCGTGGATCATCCTTTTGTGAAGTTCGATCAACTCAAGCCGATTTACAACTTCATATATCCGTTATTTCGCACTATTTCAAATGAATTTTACGATTACCTAGACTTTAATAAACTAGCGCAAAGTAAGCAGATTCCACAAGCGCGTACCATTTCTCTTTATTTGCATATTCCCTTTTGCGAAACCATCTGTTCCTTCTGTCCCTTTCAGAAAGGGGCCTACAAGCACGTTAAGCAAATCGAATCTTATATGTCAGCGCTTACCACAGAGATCAGAACCAAAGGAAATTTCATTCGCTCGCTTAGAGGGCCCATCCGCAGCATCTATATAGGGGGGCGGCACACCGTCGCTTTTGTCCGCAGATAATATCCGACACATCGGAAAAGTATTGCATGCCGAATTTGAGCTCTCTTCCTTAACCGAATTTACACTGGAAAGCGAACCGAAGAGCGTCACAGGTGATAAACTTTATGCTGCCCGTGAGATCGACGTTAACTGAATCAGCTTCGGCATACAGAGTTTCATTGAGCGTTTCCGATCATTGTTTAACCTCACCTCAACACGTGAACAAATCAACAATACCGTGGCTTGGTCACAAGACATAATTGGACATGTCGGTTTCAACCTACTATATGGCATGCACAGCCAGCAAGCTGAAGAACTATTATACGATTTGAAGCAAGCCAGCGAGCTTCACCCTGAAACCATCAACCTCTATGCAATCAACAATCTGGCTATCACGTCGCAACTGCATAAGTCTTACGCACAAAAAGGGCTAAAACCGTCCAGCCTACAGCATCGACAGATGCTTCGATTATTTAGCGATATCGTTATGCGCAGCTGCGGCTATGCGCCGTGTAATGGGCATTCCTATATCAAAATTGCCAATAACACTCCTCTAACGCTCGCTAAAACGAGTTCAGCTAATTATTTCCGCTATCACAAATATTTGCATGGTTATCATGACGATTATGTGGTTGGGTTTGGGGCGTCAGCACTGTCGATTCTCGGCTCACTTGTCACACGAGCCAATCCCAGTCGAAGCGGATACATTACCGACATACAACTTAAAGGAAAATCCAAAGTATACTACAATTGGGTATCAGCGGAGCAACAAGCCTCCAAGGCTTTGTGTATGCAGCTACCTTATAACGGCTATGCCAAAAAAGAAAGAATTGACTGGACCGCACTTCCCTCTTTCGTATACAATAACCTACAACAGCTCATAGGTGCAGGTCTCATCGCAGAAAGTGATAACAATCTCCAGCTGACTCAGCGTGGTTGGCAATGGTATTCCAACCTTATGTATTTTCTTCTACCTCAGGAAGACAGGAATATCTTGGACGGCTATGTTGCAAACATGCTGAATACAACCGCCGTACTTGATGGAACAGTGGAAACCTGTGTGGCATCTTAAGGAGAACAGAATGTTCACGCTTTTTGCCAACAAGAACATACGCTATTTTTGCCTAACCGTTAGTCTGCTCGCCTTACTCAGCGGTGCTTTACGCACTGCCATCCCGCTATTAGCAAGACAATCTGGATATGGTATAGTCGGAGTAAGTTGGGCGCAAGGTCTCTTCTCATTAGCGTGGCCAATTTTCGGCATCCTTGCAGGCGTTTTACTTGATCGCTGCGACAAAATAAAACTTGCCACCACAGCTCTCTTCATCTTCATGCTACTGCATATTGTACTGTTCGTACTGCTCATGATACAGATTGCTCCAGCCGAACAAATTTTCTTCTATGCAACCATTGCTGGATTCATCGTCGTTTCTGCCGAAGCTTATATAATGACGATTCCACCACTTATCATGGAGGGAGAGCGATTGATGACCTTCTACTCAATTGTCTTGTTTTTAGATTTCGGGGTCTCCTATTTTCTTGCCCCTGTCATAACAAGCAGCATTTTAGGGCATAGCACACTGCTATTTCTTGGCCTGTTAATCGTGCTTTTTATCACATTGATTTTTACCGCTCGCCGTGCTGTTCCGATATCGCCAACACCTGATAAAGAAAACATCACTTTCCGTTATATCATTGCCGGCTTTCGTTTCATTTTTTCAAATCGGCATCTTACCTCCCTTACATTACTCACATTCTTTCTATCGGTGGTATTTGGAGCATTCCTAACCTCATTCATCTTCTTCGTTACCGACGGTCGGTATCTGGTCCTACATAGCAGCCAATATGGCGCGATGTTTGCAGCCTACGCGCTTGGTACAATGGCAGGTGCCCTATTTGCGCCGCGTATACGCTATGCACCGGTGCGCCTAGCTGTTCTCACTGACGGTTTAGGAACTGTTGCCTTGCTGTTGATTCCAGCCTTTTCAAAAAGTGCTGTCGTCGTATGGGGCGTCACCTTTATCGCTGGCGTTGGAGCAAGCTTATGGTTTATTTGTGTTACCGCCTTCAGGCAGCACCTCACACCAAAGCAACTTCTCGGGCGAGCTAATTCTGCTTTTCGAGTGATCGGCTATGCTGGAACGCCGGTCGGAAGCTTTTTGGTCGGCGTCCTTGGTTCTTTTATATCATTGCAGTTTGCTGCCACCTTTATCGCTGGGCTCCTATTGGTGGCTATCGCTATAACGCTTCCTTTTCTTTGGCAGGCTGATCATATAGACACACCCAATCCTGCCACGAGGTAACAGCTGCTTTTTAAAAAAGAAACGGTCAAAAAGGCACACATACCCTATTACGCAATCGATTGATCTGTTCTTTGGACGAGAAAATTATCACCATAATGGCTGATAGAGCCAGCGGCACTATAGAAGCAGCCAAACAAACGCTAAAGACAAAACAGCCCCTTTACGTTGCATTGGGCGATGATCTCAACGCCTATATGAAGGATGCAGAGAGCTTATAGTGTACGAAGTGCAATTCTTAACCAAAAACTCCGCCCTCGCAATACCTCCTTATACTCCAGTTAATCCGTTACCCGCTGGAATCAAATACCTCACCCCTTTACTGCTCCTCAAAATACATTTTGCTTCACTTACGCGCCGTATTCTTCCTTTGTAATTAAAAGAGCAGCCCTCCTTTCCTAGTTTAGGATCCCTGCCTACACAATGCAGCAACAGATGCGACCATATATGCAATCACGCCTTAGGACCTGCATAGTAGAAAGCTTAGTTCGAGAGATTCATAAAGCCTATATCCCAATAAATTTGCCGCCCAATCCATCTTTTAAAAGGGCAGTTTTATATAAACCGTTAGAGCAAGCTATGAAATCCTTAGATGTATTAGAAATAATTGGCGGTTTTTACCTCAGACCAATGTTGATTGACTTTTACTCGTGCATATACGCAAGCGGTGCTACTCTTTTCTTAGATAGAAAGGACATAATCGTTACCATCTGACCTATTATTGTTTGAAAATAAAAAAAGTATCAGTGCGACTGATGATATTGAAGAGCTATCTCATTATGTGGCTGTACTTAATTACGGCATTGGGAAGCTAGTCACGCAATCACCCGTTTCTGCGCGCCTTCTGCATGATATTCATAAGATTTTATTACGCGATAAACGCGGTACGTCCAAAAGCCTTGGCGAATTTCGCAAAGCACAAAATTAGCTTGGTGGTACGCAACTAAAGACAGCGTCATTCGTGCCGCCCACTCTCCTACCACAGCCCCCCACTCTCTCTACCACCACCCCCCACTCTCTCTACCACCACCCCCCGCTTAGAATCGCGCCAACTCATCACCAGTGCCTCGTTAAACACCACACCAGTCTCAAGGGCGGTAAAATGCGCCTTGCCGCATTTAATCTTCAGCATTTCTTTAAGGTGCAAATCAAACTCGCTATTAGTTCCTTTTGTTTCCAGTACAAAATAAAGCTTTTGCGCGCCATCTCACTCTAAAAAACCGCCCAATCAGGCGTATAAGAACCAATGGGAGTGGCTATTTTTAAATTTCTTGGCAGTTTAAAAAACAATCTTACATCAGAGTCATTATCGACATTTTGCGCAAACTCTTTCTCAATACGGCTCTCACAAATCACATGATCATAAACACTTTTCTCATTGACCACCGCCGGCCATATGATCGCCTTTTCCGACCTAATTTTACAGATGTGGGATCAATCTTATTGTGATGCGCACATCCAGAGATTATTTTATCCTCTGCATTAGAACCAAAAACATGAACAATACGCAAGCAGCTTCGGTAAGAAGACCATCCGCTCAATCTCAACCTACACGAAAATGCATGTGCAGGCGAATGCTCTCCATAATATGCAATATTTCAAGCCCGTCTATAGTGGTATCCCTTTTTAAAATTGTGCCTATGGCTTATAATAATCTCCAAAATATACATTTAGCCCTTGTCTGAAATAACTCAATTTTGGATTGATGAGAACGAAAACGCGCTGCGATAATCACGTTGTTCAGCCCTCATGACCGGAAAAAGGGCGCTAATATTCCTGTACCACCAACGACTAACTAACGGTATTTCTTATCAATTTTGATCATATCCTCCACCCTTATTATTTTAAAATTTATACATTTCATCAGCAAGATGTGCGCAGCAAACCCGTACATTTGCGCTGCTAAATCTCCATGTACGGTTTTCATTCTCAAACGCAAAATCATCTTTAGCTGAAGCAACTTGATATTGCAGAGCTTGTCCATAAAGCATATGCACAATTAGTACCAAATATACACATGGCAGTGCGCATTTTTGGTTGTATTGTCATGAGAGAGAAGACCAAAAGCTTTATCTAAAAAGCATCATAATCTAAATTATCAAGAGCATTTTTCAATCCCCCTGAATAAGACCCGTGATAAACAGGGCTTGCAAGAATAACATCGTCAGCGTCTGCGATTGTTTTGACAAATGTATACACTTTAGCATCGCAATGGTAATAACTTATAAAAACAACAACTTTTTTAAATGCCTCCTCAACGGCGTATGAATATAAGCACATTTTTTCTCGTCATTTTTTAAGGTATTAAACTCTTCCAATCTACCGATCTTACTCTTAAATTGAAGCCGAATGATTTTAATAAATCCATATTATTTTAAAATTCAATAAAGAATATTAAGGCTACAATCAAAGGCACTTCTTTTCAATATTAAGCAAGTTTTGTAAGCTATATTGTTATCTCCATAGAAGTAAAACAGCCTCTATGGACGGTGAGTAGCTAAGCCTTCACAGCTAGTGCTTTACAAGCGCTTTTATAACACTCACTCTGCCCCAAACATAGGATTGCGTTTTATTAAATAACCCACGCGCATATAGTTAAAGAGAGAAACAATTAAGCTGGCACCAATCATGCCAAACCAATAACCTATAAAGCCATATTCAAAAAAATGCGCCATTAATGCGCCTCCAAATAGGACTACCCCCCAATAGCTTATTGTTACAACAATTGTTGACCAAAACGTATCAAGCAAGCCCACAAGTATGCCATTGAGCATAGCCCCTAAAGTGCCAAAAGCAAAAGACAATAAGACAAACGGAAGCAACTCCCAAGAGAAAACAATAACCCGTACCTCAGCAATATCAAAGATGGTTGTAAGAATGAATTCATAAGAAAAATAAACACACCCTGATAAAAACAAGACATAAGCGACAGCAAAAACTGTGACACTCATACGCAACTGTTTTAGAGCCATATTATTCCCATCTGCTCTATACCACGCTGCTATAGTCGCAGCTGCACTGGAAATCCCCAAAGCGACCACAGAAATAAGCATATCAAGACGCATTCCAATCGTATGTGCTGCCAAAGCTTCAACCCCAAAAGCTGTAATCATGAAGGCAATGACTGAAGGAAAGCCCTCCGCAATAAGAATACGTATACCAATGGGAAGCCCTATGAACAGTAATTGTATTATTCGTGCAATTTTTAACTTTGGTCTTAAATAATTAAAGTGAAAGGAACTAAAAGTAGAATTGCGGGACAGAATTATTGCTACTGCCATAACAATCAAAATACGGATCAAACTACTCGCAATTCCAGCACCAAAGACACCGAAGCCGCTTGTAGGACCTATACCCAAAATAAGCGGCCAAGAGATAAGAAAATTCATAGGGATAGCTGCAAGCATAACAAAAGTTAAGGGCTTTGGATGACCAATTGCTGAAAGTAATCCACGGCTATTCACATAAAAATAAAAAAACACCACCCCTATAGCAGCACCACTATTATATTCCTGCGCTATATTGGCAATTGCCTCATCTTGGCCGAGAAGACACAAAATATTCCTCGTATTGAATAAAATGATCGCACTCATCATTCCAATCAAAAGGGAAAGCCATATTCCTTGATCAAACCATGCCTTTAATGCATATCTATCTTGTCTGCGAAAGCTTTCCGCAAGTTTTGGTGCAACCGCGGTAATAATCCCTAGTCCCAACAGCATAACAAAACTAAACATACTCAAAGCTAACATTGTACCACTCAAAGCTTGAACACCTAAATGTGCTACAAGTACTGCATCTGTGAAGGAAATCATCATCTGAGATATAAATCCAACAGCTAGAGGCATACCAAGAGAGAGCAACTGCTTCATCACAACAAACATTGTGAAAGCTCCTTCCATATTGAAGGGCTTATTAATCCTGGATTTTTTAAACAAAACGTATTGATTTTTTCCGTCAGGTCTTTCCATCGCAAATCTTGCGTAAAAGATGCATAATGAGAACTCATTAAACTAAGAGGAGATGCCCAGTTCTTAAAAAAGAAGCGCAATGCGCCTTTATTGGTTTTTTGGACTTTATGCCATGCGTTTTTTTGTACAATATTATGCCCCCAAGCAACTACAGTCATTGATAAAAGATCCTCAGCGAGCCGTTTGTTCGTCTTGTATATCCATTTTTAGTATTTTTAATCAAACTTTTTGGTACTGCAAGTAATACATCTGTGCTAACCTTTGCTTATTCGCTGCTTACATACGTAAAAAAACAAAGCTGACCAAGTTGTCAAAAAACACAGGCATTAGCATTTTTACAATCCATTGTGCCTATACACTGATTAAAACAGCTATTAATTTCGACTAAATCCATATAAGATGACCCACACACTATTTTTTCCTGTGTCTTTATGTAAGTCATAGGCAAGTCCCTATTCAACTGTATCTTCACTCTCAAACCTCCTCGTCTTTATTAACTTTTTATCAGTATAAAGCCAAGCCAAATTAAGTGGGATAATTAAACATATACAAACCAAGGCGAAACAAAAAGCTGCTTCTATACAAACATTGTTTGCCAACCAACCAATCAGCACAAGCGCTAAAATACCCAAAATACGTGCAAGAAAACTAACAATGGATAAAACCGTATTTGCATTCTTTTGTTGAATATGTTTAAAAAATTCTGCTTCAAACTGCGTTACGGGGACAGAAAAAAACTGTGAAATACGGTGAATAAAATAATGGGGGTCCAACTGTTTGCAACGAGAAGCAGAGCAAGCATAACAACAGCACTCAGGACTAGTGAATACAAAGTTATCGCCATAGGAGCGTATTTTTGCATAAGATATTTAATTACAAAGCGATTAAATAAGTATTTTACGAGAGTATAAGACACAAAGCACAGGCCAAGAATAAGAATTTTAGTCTTTTCTGTTGCATTATCTAATACTCCTGTTTGTCCCAAAATAAAAGGTTGCCAAAAATGAAATACTGGCTGCAATGCAGCAACAATAAAACCACATATCAATATATAATATAACCCGATCTTTGAGGTAACTAAATAAGAAAAAGCTTCTGTTGCATACAACAAAGAACCTGAGCCTATTGGCTGACTATCCGAAACGGATGCAATAGCTATCCCCGTCACCCGACTAAACAAGAATACAAGCACGAGAAACCCGAAAGAACAAAAATAATATGCTGACTGATAATTATCCATACACAAAACAATAAGAACACCTAGCGCACCAGCAACCATATTCATGAATGCCGCTAGTTCCCGTTTATAGGCGTTTACTTGGTGGTAGATCAAATTACCTTTGTAACCACCGCCGTCGATTAAGCCTTTAATCCATGTGCTATCAGTGCCAGAACATAAAGCAAAGCCTAAAGCATAAATAATTTCTGCCGGAATTAAGACAAAAAGATTAGGCGCGTAGATACATAAAAAGAAAAAGAGCGAAAAAAAGAAACATGATAAGATAACATTTTTTAACGCCAATTTTATCTCCTAAAATCCCACAAGGCACTTCAAAAATACAAATAGCTGCGCTAAACACAATTTGTAATAAAGCTAACTGTGTTATACTAACGCCCATAGACAAGAAAAAAAGCATGGAAAGAATCTGTAATCAGCCGAACCCCACTCATTGCCGCACAGCCATAGAGCAACTTTTTAACTTCATAATCTATCGTCATTAATATATCCAAAAGCTATAAAGCTGGTGTTTTTTCTGCCGCCAGCTTTATATATTTTAAAATCTCAATTCAGAAGGGCACCTCGAGCAGCCATTTTCTGCTCACTTACTCGGGCTTTGAGCGTAGCAACATCAAAACGCTTAATTTTAATTTTTTTCAGTGGATTATACATATTTTTAGTTTTCATAACTTTACCCCCCGTATTAAATGAAAACAATTAAATTTAACATGAAGTGTACATTATAGCTACCTTTTGTCAATTTATTATCTTGATATAAAAAGCTTTGCTCTCCCCCTCACCCACGTTAAGTATTTCATGCACCAATCATTCTGCAACAACCACCGCAGCACTTGGAAACTCATGCGCCCCTTCGGGGCAAAGTACGCTTATATTCACGCCAATTTATCACCGACTGGTCGTTAAACGCAACGCTCGTTTGCAGTGCAGCAAAATGCGCTTTACCGCATTTAATCTTCAGTAATTCTTTAAGGCGCAAATCAAACTCGCTATTCGTTCCTTTTGTTTCCAGTACAAAATAAAGCTTTTGCGCGCCATCTCACTCTAAAAAACCGCCCAATCAGGCGTATAAGAACCAATGGGAGTGGCTATTTTTAAATTTCTTGGCAGTTTAAAAAACAATCTTACATCAGAGTCATTATCGAGATTTTGCGCAAACTCTTTCTCCACACTGCTTTCATAAACCACATGATCATACACACTCTTCTCACTCACAACAGCTGTACGCTCTAAATTTGCCACAAGCTCTTCACTGGTAAAAAGCTCTTGCACACTATATTCTTGCCCGACCAGCTTTAAATATTTAATGCCATCAATTGTAAGATTAACATAGGTTTTATTGAGTATTTCTTCTATGCACTCTAAAAAAGCTTGTGGATTTTTCACAAACTCATGCTCACGACCACTCTTTGTCAAAATACCAATAATTGTCTTTGCGGTTAATTTCAGCTTTAAGGTCAAATAATGTACAATGTTCGGCAGTGCACAAAAACTATAATCAAGCGCACTCTGCTTTAATAACTGCTCTTCATAGGTCACACCAGCACTATCCAGTTCTATCTCTGCTGTCTGATAAACCAAATGCGCGGGCGCAACTGGTGCCATTTTTTCCACTGCATCCACTGCTTTAGCAACAAACTCTGTGCGATCAAGCTTTGCACGATAAGTGGTCTTTTTATTGATCTTCTCCCACAAGGACAAAAACTCTGGCGAAGCCACTGTTTGCTTTTTAAGCTTAACCCGCACTTCGCGCGTAGCATTACGAATAATCGGCATGGCTTGGCTCGCTTCTAGCGCCTGCAGCACAGCCTGCTTTTGCCCTTTACTAAAACGTTCACTTAAATCTAACGTCCCAGTCGCCCATTGCGCTTTTAATGTATCTGTGATTTTTCCTGCTGATGTAAGCAAGGCTTTTTCACGCAACTCAACCAATATATCAGCAGCCTCTTGCGAAGACAGAATCTTTGTTTCCGTCACAGCTGTCATATAAATCAGATCTTGCAGTATCTCAACATTAATAAGCGCGCCCGCATCAGTTTTTTTCACAATTTCTTGACGCAATTCGCGTGGCATTTCCTCCGCCCCTATAGCATCAAATTCGCTCGCTACTAAATTTTGATCTACTTTAACGATACCCGCCTCATCAATAAAATCTTTTGCAACAAGTATTTTAACAATTTTTTGTGCTTGCGATACTTCCACTTTAGCAGCCACATATTTTACATCTTCATAAATACGGACAACCAAATGCTCCATCTGCAAGGTACCAAGTTTATAACCAATATCCGCCTCTAATTCTTTTTGCAATGTACTCACAAACTCAGCAAAGCTTTCATTCACCATGACATGCAGCACATTTATATCTTTATTTTCTACCGGTTCACCTTGTTGGTTTACGCATAAGCGCAAACCGCGACCAATCTTTTGCCGTGCGGTAAAATTCGATTTTTGTTCAATCAACATACACACTTGAAACACATTCGGATTATCCCAGCCTTCTCTCAAGGACGAATGCGAAAAGATAAAACGCAAGGGGTATGCAAAAGATAATAACCACTCCTTATCGCGCATAATCGTGTTATAAGTGTCATCATCAGCTTGGCTGTCGCCCTTTGTATCCTTATACACGCCTTTCTTGTCTTGCGAGAAATAACCGCCGTGCACGTTTCGAATATTTTGCGCAAACTTAGTTCGCAAAGAGGCATATTTCTTTTTCGCCAACAGCTCTTCATAACATTCTTCAAACATACGCTCATAAAGTGCTGGCTCTTCATCATTGCTACGATATTTAGCCACCTCATCAATAAAAAAAGTGATAAAACTTTAATCCCTAAAGGCGCAAGCCGCAATTCTTTATCTAAATGTGTTTCTATAGTGCGATAAATTTGCGCGCGTTTAAGCTCTATTGTATTCACATCATCAAGCGCGTGGCCAAATTTGACAATTTCAGTATCAGAAAACTCAACAGCTTCATCCCCCGCCATGCAATTGATACCCGAAACAATATAGCCCTTATAAAAGCTCACGTCCGCCCGTAACGCGATACAGATCATCGCCGTCTCACTGTAACTGTTTTGCGGCTCACAGTGCCATTCTTTCCCGCAATATCGAACTCTAAGCGCGCCCTAAAGCCATGTTTGTGTGATACGGATTTCAAGGCAATATAGGAACGGTTAAAATCTTGCTCTATCTGATTAGAAGAAACACAAATTTGCTTTACCAGTCCTTTTTGATAAGCATCAACAGGTGTTAAACGATATAAAAGATTAATATCATCTTTATGCGTGGCACTATAGCGGAAAACACAAAGCGGGTTAAGGCTCGCAATAGCCTCCTTCGCTTTTGCTGTATTATCCACCGATTGCGGTTCATCTATGATCACAATCGGTTTTGTGTCTTGGATATAGCGCATAGCGCTTTCGCCATTCAGTCTATCTTGCGGAAGGTTGATAATATTTTCTGCTTTTTAAATGCATCAATATTGATAATCATAATTTCAATATTGGTAGAGCTTGCAAATTGGCGAATTTGCGAAAGATCTTTTGAATTATAAATAAAATAACGATAGGGCAGATTATCAAATTCTGCTTGAAAATGCTCTCTTGTTACCTGAAGTGATTTATATACCCCTTCGCGAATAGCAACACTTGGTACGACAATAATAAATTTGGTAAAGCCATAGCGTTGATTTAACTCAAAAATCGTCTTGCTATAGACATAAGTTTTGCCTGTTCCCGTTTCCATCTCAATAGAAAACTGCTTTTGCTCTAGCGTCTCACTCGCCAAGAGTTTATTGTTCTGTTGCACCTCTCGTAAATTTGCTAATATGCTTTCATCACTGATCAATAATTGATTACCATAACCAAATTCATTTAACGCTAATAGTCCTTGTTCTGAATGCAAAGAAAAAGAAGAATCCCGTTGTGGCTGGCCTTTAAACAAATCAATGACGCTTTTAACCGCATCATTTTGAAATTCTTGTTGTTTAAATTTAAGTCTCATATCGCCGCCTCAAGATTCCCATCTTCAATCTCATGGAGGATAATAGAAAGGAAGACACTAGAAAGTTACATGATAGCATATTTGCAAACTCCCATATGCGCGTGGACAGTGGCACACCCTCCCCCAATTAGTGCAAAAATGACGTCGCTCTTGGTACTGGACGCCTTACTTCGGTGCTAACCTTCTCTATTTTTTTGCAGAACAGAAAGCGCGTATCAGGCTCTCTAGCCATACTTAGAGTACGCAAAGTTATTCATCACTCTACAACACTTTAAGCGCGCAATTTTATGTTTTGTATTAAAGGATTTTTGCTTTCAAAATATACGAACAACATCACACAAAGTAGAATAAACAAGCTGCCCCCAACATTAAACCAAACCTTCTCTGTAACCAACACTGTTGCACCGAAACAGTTAACAATAGCGTGGACAAAAAAAGGCGCACACGCATAAAATTTAGAGCGCGTAACAACACCACGATACGCCAAGCATGTATTGAAAATATGCATGAGTATGACGCTCATTAAAGCACACAAAAAAATACTCGCTTGCGTCCAGGAATAAAAAATTACATACTCATTGGCTAATAACCTAGATCGAATAGGCCAGCCATTATAAACAAGGAAAGGCCCTAGCGCCTTATAAACTAATTCGCATAAACCCCAGCCTATGCCAATATTCAGCGGCAAACGCCACAACAAACTAGGCGAGCACCGATAAAACTTAGTAACTAACCAACGACGCATAGCTTCTTCTGCTACAACAAAAAAAACCGAAAATGTTAAAAATAAAAAAACAAGCGCCAGCCCCTGCTCTGCACGACTCTTGGTTTCAACAATACTCATCATATAAAGCGTTTTTATTACAGATTGCTCCCAAAAAGCAATAAACCCGCCAGCAATGCAGCTAGCAACAAACCATCCCACAGCACCAGCGACAACCAATTTGAACTTCAGAAAATGATGAAACACACATAGAAGAAAAACAACGCCAAGCACTTGCAGTAAACGTAAGGCATCAAGTTTATGTTCTGTTTCCGAGTAACGCCATACTAACAGAACAATCACCCCAAAAACTATGCCGCTCAACAGCACATTTATCCAACTAAACGTAGAGCGAAAAAAATTATAAATGACAGCGCCATAAATAAGGCCTGCGAGAAGCGAAGTAATAAATAAAACCAACATTATTATGCCCCCTCATTTACTACAGCGCAACTGCTATTTTTCTTCATGGATAATCTGTCTTGCACAAAATCATAAATTTGCCGCATAAGAGCAAACATAAGAATAGTAGCGATTGTATAATGCCCAATTGCAAGAAGTTCTGGCTCAGCGGCCCGCCATGAAAAGCGCGCCCAAGCCGCCAAGCATTGTAAAAGCAGGATAAGAACAAAAAAACGCCATTTCTTGTCAAGGCAAACCACAAGCATTAAAAAAGTTGATAAAAGATTCAGACCTATAATAAACGTATAATATATTACCGTCTCAAGTAAAGAAAGTAAGGCGTCCCTATCAAGACTAAAAGCCCCTTGTAGGATTTTCACAGCTTCTGGTAGAGATGTAAGCAGTGCAAGCCCTATAGCAACCCCCCAAACCCCCATTCCCACGCCCAGTGCTGCCTCTACACCATTGCCATTATCTTCTGTCACCCAATGAGAGAGCAAAAAAAACTGCATAATCGCCATGCCTATAGGGAATAGACCAACAGCAAAAACAATATTAGGCGTACTATAAGCAGAAAAATCAAAAGCACATAACAACCAGCGCTTGCCCCAATAATCGCCTTCGTGCCTTTAAACGCTTTAACCAAAGAGAGTAACCAGCGGTACCCCAATATAAGCGAAAGCGCCAAAACATAATAAGGAAAATAACTCGTAGCGCCATAAACATAAAGAAAAACAAGACACAAAACAACGAGCAAGAAAACCAAATGTTCAACCAATGTTTTTTTCTTCATCAAAGGCAAAATAATCAGCACCAGACAAAAAACGGCGCAGCTAACAGATAATGTCAATTTGTCAAGCATTATTGCAAGCCTCAAAAATAGAATTTATTAATTGCATAGCCTGAAGAAATGTCAAACATAAACAAAAGACCAACCGCAAAATGAATTACAAAAGGCAGATAGAAATAGACCTTGCGCTTATCTTGGAAACCAAGATACATAAAACGCGTATTTACAACATGCATCAATACAATCATGCCCGCGGCAATAAGATAGCTGATCGCTTGTGGACAAGATTCAAATGCGACATAGCCCACCATTTGTGGCGCCCTATCAACACGGTAATTCAAGTAAAGAAAAAGAGCTGGGAGGGTCTTATAGCATAAGTCTAGAACACCCCAAGCCCAGCCCGAAATAAAGGACCTCACGCGCAGCTAATTCTGGCTTATATACGCGAAGCAACCACAAACGCAAAAGCTCCGCAGTTAAAACTGATATCAAAAGGATAAAAAAGGGATAGTTTGCAGCAACCAAACTCATGTAATGCACCACCTGCTGCTGGCTATTATTAGCAGCAGACAAAGCAGGCAATGGCAACAAAGAACTCAAATATATAAAACCTGCCCCAATACACAAGGTAGCAACTGCACCACAGAATCCAAGAACTAAATATTTATATAAGTAGTGCTCGTGCAGACTTAAAAGAATGCCAAGATAACATACCAAAAGCAAAGATAAGTCTGGAAGCCCACTTTCACTATGTGGATAAGCGAAGATGATAGCGCAGGAAAGGCCAGCTAGCCCCCCCCCAAAAAAATGACACGCTCGCCCAACAAGCCATTGTTTTTAAGGAGACAAGGGCTGGAACTTATCCCAAAACTAAGCAACATTCCAAAAATTAAGTCAGACATATAATTTCCTTAAAGCGCCTTGCCCTCCCAAGCATACCAAGATATTATTGCAGGAGAAAAACTCCCTGCTAAGAGGCTGATAGTGTACCCCTTAGCAAGGCCTTTACCTTGTTAAAAAAGCCAGGTCAAACAACAATTTCACCACTTAGAGCGAACACAATCCCAACCAGCTTTAACAATACCCGCGGCTGCGCCACGGGACCCCGCCTACTATTGCTCCAGAAACTGCCTCTCCTGGGTTGGCTGCTCTAGGCTTTAGGATAACCCAAAGAACTATAGCCTCCTGTCTTCTCACTCAGTTTTCTTTTTAAACGGGTTAATCACGCTAAGCTTCACATTCTTTGATTTAATGTAACGCGCGTACACATAAACAACAAACATCAAACAAATCCAATTTCTAACCATTCCATAGTCATCATCTGTATGAACAAACGCTACATAATAAGAAACAAAGAGGCTAAAAAACAGCTCTGCAAGAACATCAAGGACCAACCAATAATATTTCTTTGTAGTAACAAAGAGAATCATCAAAAATGTCACAAAAACTTGGCCCGTTAGAATAGCAAAACCAAACACCGCGTAATCAAACATTTTTTTCACTGCCTCCCTGTTTGCAAAACCTATCTGTTGATAGATTTCTCGAAGGTCTGATAAAAGCAGTGATGACACAAAAAAGACGCCTATGGCAAACCCACAGCCAATGCAAATGCTTAAATCTAGCACTGACATAGATTTTTCCTTCAAAGCTTTAGCAATTAGGACATAGCGAGCCCCCCTATCATCAACGGAATAATGAAAAGCAGATAAATATAGCTCGAAAGCTGCAGATCAAAAAAATCTAACAGAACGTCATCACTCATAACAATAAAACCAGCTGCGATGAAAAAAATGGGGCAACTTGCGATAATGGACAAACTAAAGCATTTTATATTGTTTACTATATTGGGTATAAATTCAATGCAAAAAGAAAGAAAGAACATAATTATAGCAACATGAGAAGATGTTATCGGCACACCGACTATATACTCAAAATACTCAAAGGCATAAATGAGAGGAGGAACAACCAATGCCGCCACTATGAATGTAACCGTGTTCTCCCTGCCTAACATGCTTTTTCCATTAATAGCAATAGTTTTGAGGAATAGATACAACATGCCAAACCACAGACAAAAATAAACGAGCACTATACTAAACTCGCCCATAGCTCCTCCTGTGCAATATTTCAAACATAAAGGTGGCACCTTTTACAGTACCACCGTTCTAGGCTTTAGGATAACCCAAAGAACTATATCAAAAGTGCATCAACATCCCACCACCTGAATTAGCAATAGATTGACCCAAAAACTGTGTGCCACACTGGGCAGCAGCCACACCATAACCAGCATAACCGCCTATGATATCTCCGAATTGATTGCCTACAGCTTCCCCAAAGCTTCCTACGTCCATGCCAGCCATAGGATTACGCCCCGCTGCCCACCCTATGAAAAAACCACTCGCAAGGACAATCTTACCACCATACTTGCTACCAAACGCAGTACCAGAGTTATATTTGCTACTAAAATTATCGGCACTGCAATAATCGTACGAACTACTTGAAAATCTCATTTATTTTCTCCAATTTAGTGTATAAATACCCCCCCAAGGTTACTTATGTCCCCGCGCCAAAATGGCTTACCCATAATTAACCACCGAAACACCCCTGGAGATATGAATGCACTTTTATGCAAGTTCGCATTTATAATATATAGCTGACAAAATTAAGGGTATTGTGTCAAAAATATGGCATATTTTAGTAGATTTATGCTTACTTATTTTATGTGTTTAAACTTAATGGTTTATATTATGAGCAATAATAATGAAAGTCAAATAGGATTCTCTTGGTTTACAAAATATACTAAAAGTATATAAATATACTGATAGAGATATTTATTGTTGCAATTGCAATCAGAATCATAGATTGAGTTAACCCGTTTATATTTCAAGCGATTATTGATCGTATCATTCCGTTTTGGGCAAAATTTGAGAAAAATCATCCGCGCAAGGTCTCTGCTCCGTGACGACTCACACGCAAAAAAGCCCGCCAAGCACGGACTTTTAACCGCCTCACAAAACGCCAAAAATAAGAATTAGAAAAGTTGTAACAAGACAAATGGTACGGTTGGTGGGATTTGAACCTACGACCTCTGGTGCCACAAACCAGCGCTCTAACCAACTGAGCTACAACCGCATAAAAAGAAAATGTATCATAACTGTTCACGATTTCGTAAACATTTATTCTTATGCTTATGTGACATAAGGAAAATCAACAAAGTTTGCAAGCCCCTTTAAAAAAATCTCGCAATTTTTTGTGAAGAAAAAAGCGTTTTTTACAAAGGAAATTTTGCCCAATGCTCAAGACTATGATCACGATAGCCTTTTATGTTATCAACACCGTCTTGTTGCATCATCTGCAAAATCTCTTGCAGAATAGTTATGGCAAGATGTGGACCTTCATAAACCATCCCACTATATAATTGAATTAAATCTGCACCAGATTTTACTTTTTCCAAAGCGGTCTGTGCATCCTTTACACCGCCAACACCAATAATTGCAATGTCCTTCCCTAATTTTTTACGCATTTTTGCAAGCACAATAGTAGAACGCTCAAAAAGTGGACGTCCAGAAAGCCCACCCTCTTCATTACTGAAGTGACTATTGCTAAGACCTTGGCGTGCAAGAGTCGTATTGGAAACAATCAGTCCATTAAAATCAGAAAGTTTTATTTCTTCAGCAACATCATCTAATTCTTTCTCTGATAAATCGGGGGCAATTTTTAAAAAAATAGGAATGGAGAATCCATGCTTATTCTCTTGCTCATTTCGCGCTTGCGAAACTGCACTCAACAAAAGATGCAAACTGTTACGGGCCTGTAAATCACGTAAACCTGGTGTATTAGGAGAAGAAATATTAACCGTAAAATAATCAGCAACATCATAAAAATGAGCAATACCAACAGTATAATCATCAATCTTATCGACCGTATCCTTATTGGCTCCAATGTTGACTCCTACAACACCAGTTTTTTTACGCGCACGCAATCTGTTGTAAACAACTTGATGTCCATCATTATTAAAACCCATTCTATTAATAATCGCTTCATCTTCTTTTAAACGAAAAAGCCGTGGTTTAGGATTTCCAATCTGAGGCTTTGGTGTCACTGTCCCAATTTCAGTAAAACCAAATCCTAACCGAAAAATACCATCTACAACCTCTGCATTTTTATCAAACCCCGCTGCAAAACCAATAAAATTTTCAAACTCAAGCCCAGCAACAGTTACACACAAACGTTTATCGATAACCTTTTGACAGCCATTTAATCCACTTTTCAGCCCGAGAATCGCTAAACCGTGTGCTTGCTCTGGATCCAACATAAATAAGGCAGAACGGCCAATACAACGAAAAAAACTCATCAATCCTTCTCCACAACATAAAAATGATCCATCGCACCTCACCTATATCTTTTAACACAAAAGATTACCAATCAAAGAGAGCATATTATCCAAATAATATTCCTCTTCTAAAAGAAAACTCATCACATAATAGCCATACATGTTTATATTGATGTATACTGTGTAAAAAACTTTTTATTCTAAAAAATGTTTCTCTTTTTCGACATTTGTTAAAGATTAAAATATGAATCCTAATCTTATAAAATGCAGCATAAATTGAAACATCAAAGGCTCTTCACCATAGTCATGGTTTTGTAACGTCTCATGCAGGCAAATTATCTCTATTCCCAAAGTTCCTTTGTGTAATATCGTTTCCAATAGAAACAGAGCTTGCTTTATAAAGCTATTTTTTCCTAGCATTTATAGAATACATGGTTCATAAAGTCATCTAAATTCATACTATTGTTGCACCATTTATTAGTAACAGAATGTTCAATCAATTTGTACTCTATTGATAAAATTTTGAGAAATCTGCGTTGTTTCCTTTGCCATTTCTGATGCGTTAAATACAATTCTGCATCTATTAAGTGCTCTGTCTAACATATGTTTCAAGTAATGACAGTTGATCATTGAACTCACACATCATACCAACGACTTTCAAACCAAAATGATCTTGCAAACCCTATAGCTCTGCTATTTATAAACTGATACAATCTTCCAGCAGATGAAATGTGTTTCTTCCATCGGAATTATCGCCATTTTAGCTCATGCAACCCAATACAAATAGCTTTTAGATAAGCCATAATGCCCTCCTAATTACTATTATCGCTTACTGAATTAAGAGGAATTAAATTATAAGTTTTACTCCTGTCTCATCTATCTATTTCTTCTATCAGTGCTGAAATATATTTTTTATTCCTAAATTTTCTTTTTATAATAAAATGTTATGCCAATATATGTGCTTCATTTATATGTACTTCATTTGAGAAACTTTCTGATAGCTCAGCTTTCAACACTGCCCATTTTGTGGTATTGTGTAAAAATCTCTCTTTTTAATGTTAAAATAAAAATCTTGAGGCAATTATATAAATTAAGCTACAGTTTTCTACTTTCTGTTGAAAAAGCAGATATAGTTTTTATCAAAAAAGCTTTTTTCTAGGAAATATTCTATGTACATTCAAATAGAGCCCTAAAGCTCTTTATTAAACCTTATAAAGTTCTTTGAAAATAAGATTAATATCGTAATATAATCCTAAAAATAAAATCTGCCCTTTCCTTTTTCATCAAAAGCGGTAAGTAAATTACCGTATATCGCTTATATAAAGGGGAAAACGCAATGCTTAAAGAATTCAAAGAATTTGCCCTAAAAGGTAATATGATTGATCTTGCTATCGGTGTGATTATAGGGGGTGCTTTTGGTAGCTTGGTCAACTCAATTGTCAATGATATTTTTATGCCAATCATTGGGCTGATTACGGGTGGAATTGATTTTTCTAATATGTTTATTCAACTTGCTGGCGAAAAACAAGCAACATTGAGTGCCGCCAAAGCAGCTGGAGCAACCATTAGCTATGGACACTTTATTACTTTACTTATCAATTTTCTCATTATTGCTTGGGTTCTTTTTTTATTCGTTAAGGCTATGAATAAAATTCGTAGAAAAGAAGAAGAAAGCCCCAAAAAAACGTCTTCAGAAGAACAACTTTTAACAGAAATTAGAGATCTTTTGGCTAAGAAAAAATAATTTTATGCAAGATTTACATCATGGAACACGAGGAAAAAACATTTCCACAGTTGTTCCATGATTGGGTTTTGAGAACAGTAAAAATTGTCCCCCTCTTTCTTCCACCATTGCTTTACACATTGGGAGGCCTAAACCTGTTCCCATAAAAGCGCTATCACCAGATCGGCCATCTTTGCGCTCTACTTGACCATAAGGTTGCAGTGCCTGTATAATCTCTTCTTCGTTCATCCCTATACCATTATCACTCACTGAAATTTTTACACGTTCTTTTCTATAAGAAACGTGAACAATAATCTGTCCACCCAAAGGTGTAAAACGAATAGCATTGGAAAGAAGATTCCATATAATCTGGCGAAACACTTGTTGTGATACAGGAATAAATGGAACGTGAGATGGAGCAACAATACGCATGATAATGCCGTTCTGATTGGCTTGAGTTTCAAGAAAAGCTATCGTCGCACGTAAACAAGATATTACATCAAATGTTTCAGAAATAAGGGAAGAATCAATCTGGTTATCGGAACCAGAATAATTTATCTTCGAGCACTCTAGTAATTGATTAATCAGCAATAATATATGTTTTCCAGAGGAAATAATATCGCGTAAATATCCATGATAGCGCTCATTTTCTATTGAACCAAAACGGCCTTCTCTCATAATTTCTGCAAAACCAATAAGAGCATTCAAAGGTGTTCGTATTTCATGAACAACTCCAACGATTTTATCCTCTTCTGCTTTTTTTTCTCCTGATAGAACTGTTTGTGTCCTATCACGCAACATAACAGCATAATTGCCTTGCTTTGCCAAAAATACAATCGTTATCAAAACGGTTATATTTTTATGATTTTTTGTCATTAAATTAGCGGTTTCACTGCGATTTAAAACCTGATTTTTTCCCTCCATACGGATTGATTTAAAATATTTTTCAACCAAAAGTCGGCTTTGCAAAGTAAATAATGAAGAGAATAGCTGTCCTCGTAGTTTATTTATTTCATAACCCATTAATGCTAAGGCTGCCCTACTCGCTGATTGAATAAAGCCCTCTTCATCCAACCATAAAACGCCATCTGTTGCTGTATCCAACAATGATAAAACTGCAGCGGGCTCTTTTACGAGAGCTTGTTCTATAGCATTTATCGGCAATGTTTGTGCATATGGTAACTGAATAGCTGTTTCTTCAACTAAATTTTCTTCTTTTACCGATGAATTCAATTCATCACGCAATTGCTCTGCGATTTCACGAAAAGCTGAGCGTTCGATCTCCGTAAGACATGGCATTTCTGTTTCTAGCTTTTCATTTCTTTTTTCTTGGACTTTTTTTTGTATTTTTAAAACACCAAAGCCACGAAACCCCTTAAGCTGCTTTGTAACATCAAAAATTGGCAAAGCCGACAATTCAACATCAAGCCATTGTAAGCAACCATCAACAGGCCATTGAACAATCTCTTTACTCCAAGGCATAGCCGCTTCAATAAAATGACTGAGAACCAGATATCGATCATCATTAAATTGATGAGCAAGCTCATGAAAACTACACCCTAAAATAGAAGAAGAGAGAGGACCAACAACTTCAGCTAGCTCTTTTGAGACTTCACAAAACAAACCATTGTGATCGATTTCCCACGTAAAAGGCCGTGGCAAAAGCTCTGGTGTAAAACGAAAAGCTTCTTGCTGACATTTTAATTCATTTGTATTTAACTTTAACTCATCTGCTTTTAATGGCATAACTAAAACTAAAAAGTGTTGGATTTACTCTCAAATGAATAATGCTAATTTGTTTACAATTATCTATTCTGGTTAAAATAACTTGATATCTCATATCAATTGTCTGTAGCAAAATTTTGACTGTTTCATCAACAAAACAAGAATAAAAAGAAGCTTCCAGCTCTGGTTGCTTATTCACCCATTATTGTAATAAATCTTATTACAATAATGATAACATCTCCCTCGCATAAATAGTACTCAAAAAGAATACACTTATTTTACGCATTCATGCGCCTGTTTTGAAAAGATATCTCCCAAGATCGCCAAGCTTATTTTACGACAGCTTCCGTAAATGGTGTAATGTAAAGGTCCCTATAGAGGATATCAAGGCATTGTGCATTACCATTTTTATGCTTATAAAAGAGCTGGTTAGCACCATCATTATACTAATTTCAGCCCCTAATGTCACCAATAGTTCTTAGCATTTGAAGGCATTCATAAGCAGCATTTTTAACTTTTTTACTCCTACATTATTATGATACGCAAGGAAATGGTTTTAATTGTTTCAACAGAAACAGATTTGAAATGAGAAAATCTTATAATGTTTGAGACTTTTATTCACTGTGAATAATGATAAATTACTATAAATCAATATACTGCATTATAAAAATCTCTTTTTCAAATAAAGCTTCTCGTAAGAACACCTTTCTTGAGCCAATAATATCAAATGATAATAAATTCAGCGTAGCGCTTTAAAGTACCCCATGCAACAGAACTTGCATATTGGGCATTTTTTTTATGATGTTCTCAATAATCTTCCAAAGATCTTTCTTTCATTAGAATCGCTACAAAAGAAAAAACAAAAATATGCCACCGCACTATTTTATTAAAAAAATTCTCTGTAAAAAAGAGAACACAAATCATCTGTCCTCATATAAAGATTTGTTTAATTTCTTTATATTCCAGATCATTTAGAAATGTTAAAAATATCTCATAATCTCCTTTGATATCAGCTTGTTTACCTCATCAGAAGTCTTAATACAAAAGATCGCTTTTTCTTTATTACTCTCCATTTAAATTTTTAATATTATATAAAAAAATAAAACAAGCACATTTAAATAATGACTGTCAGATATTTAAAAAATTGCATATTTTTAAATGTGTTTGTTTATTTTCCTTCATTGAGTAAAATTTCACGTTTTCCAACATGATTAGCGGCTCCAACAATGCCTTTTTCTTCCATCCGCTCGACGAGAGAAGCTGCTTTATTATAGCCGATTGAAAGTCGGCGCTGAATATAAGATGTTGAACATTTTTTATCACGCATAACAATTTTTACAGCTTGGTTATAAAGTTCCTCACCCTCTTCATCAAAATTTTCTTCCTCAGAAATTCCAGCAGCTGAATCAGCAGAATTATCCTCTTTGTTATCGTCTTCATTATCTGTTACCGTTGCTAAATAATCAGGTTTACCTTGCATTTTTAGATGTGCAACGATGGATTCAACTTCTTCATCAGAAACAAAAGGTCCATGAACGCGCACAATGCGTCCACCACCTGCCATATGAAGCATATCCCCCTGACCTAAAAGTGTTTCAGCACCTTGTTCACCCAAGATCGTACGACTATCAATTTTTGATGTTACTTGAAAAGAAATGCGGGTAGGAAAGTTCGCTTTAATTGTACCTGTGATAACATCAACAGAAGGACGTTGCGTTGCCATAATAAGATGAATACCTGCCGCACGCGCCATTTGCGCTAAGCGCTGAATAGCATTCTCTATCTCTTTCCCTGCCACCATCATAAGATCAGCCATCTCATCAACAATCACAACAATATAAGGAAGCTGCGTGAGATCCATGGCTTCTTCATGATAAAGCATTTCCCCTTTTTCCTTATCAAAACCCGACTGAACAGTACACATGATCGTTTCGCCTTTTTGAGCTGCAAGTGCAACGCGTGCATTAAAACCATCAATATTACGCACACCCAACTTAGCCATTTTGCGATAACGCTCTTCCATTTCACGAACCGCCCATTTTAAAGCTGTTACTGCTTTTTTGGGATCTGTGACAACGGGTGTTAAAAGATGTGGAATGCCATCATAAACAGAGAGCTCTAACATTTTAGGATCAACCATGATCAAACGACACTGCTTTGGTGTCATACGATAAAGAATCGACAAAATCATTGTATTAATTGCAACAGACTTGCCTGATCCTGTTGTTCCTGCAACCAACAAATGAGGCATTTTTGCTAATTCTGCAATGACCAGTTCACCATTAATCCCCTTCCCCAAAGCAAGAGCAAGTTTAAATTCACTTTCACGAAAAGAACGTGTTTGGATTAATTCCCGTAAATAAACGGTTTCACGAACCGCATTGGGTAACTCAATCCCGATAACATTACGTCCAGGAATTACAGCAACGCGTGTAGAAATAGCAGACATAGAACGCGCAATATCATCAGAAAGATTAATAACGCGTGATGATTTTACACCCGCAGCGGGTTCAAATTCATACATTGTTACCACTGGCCCTGGATGAACATGGATAACTTCACCCTTAATGCCAAAATCTTCCAAAACACTTTCCAAAAGTCCAGCACCACGTTCTAATGTTTCTTGAGGAATCATCGTACCTTCATGAAAAACAGGTTCCTGTAATAAGTTGATCGGAGGAAATTCATAAATATCACAGTCAATAGATTGAATATTTTGCATAAAAGCAGAATCATAATTACCTAATGGCATACGAGTAGATTGCAATGTTTTAGTTTTACTGTTTGCTTGCATCACAGAAAAATCTTTTGAATTCTTTGTGACGGCTTTGTTTATACAATCAACAGTATTATTGGCGACAATATTATTGGTATTTTCAGTCTCTATACTAGCCCCTGCATCACTTAACGCCCCTGTATTACTTAACGTATGAGCAGAATCTTCAACAGAAAGCTTAGAATGACACCCTTTAGTAGTATCATTATTTGTATGCATTAAATCAGAAATTTTCTCAACACCTCGCATTCTTTCCGCTGGAGATTCTGATGTAATTGAATCATAGAGTTGTGGAAAGCGGTATTCAAGAACACGGTAAAGAGCAGTTATTGACTCATCAAAGGCTGTGGGGATATCAGGTGTGAGTTCATTTGTCGTGTCAATTGATGTTCCATCCTCTTTTGAAGTTTGAGTCTCCACATGTTCAAATATCAAAGATTCACACTCAAAAAATGCATCATCGGAAAGATGCAACGCAGGTTTTATTTTTTGTAGCACATTTTCCACTTGTAATTTATGTTCTTGTTTATCCTCCTCAAGTGGAATATTTGCTGACGGCATATGAATAGCTTGTCGTGACAACTGCTTCAGAACCGTTGAATGACAAACTGATGTTTTATTCTCTATTGATTGAGGATTAATGACTTTTTTTGTCGAAAGAATATTTGTTGTTTTCTTGTTACAACGTACAATATCTGTATCTGTAATTTTTTTTTGATCTTGCTTCGTAAAAATTTTAAACTGTTTTGCAAAAACTGGATCTATTTCTATACGACGACGCAAAATCTCAACTTCTGGGGTTCTCGTGAAACGGACGTTTTTTCCGAGGGCAAATGCCTTTTTCCACACTTCCGGATAAGGAAATATCTCAGTAATCTTAACAGATAAATCTTCTCTTGATGCACCTTTTGTACCATCATCAGAAAAAGAAGACGTAGAAATAGATTTTGTTTTCGAATTATGCATGGCATCCAACAAATTTATAGTAATGAGAAAAATAACCTTTTCAAAAAGAATTCGTAGAAACTATCATACGAAGGTTAATAACCTTTTGCTGATAGTTACTTTTTAATGAAAAAAATAATGCCATAATGCATATTCATAATCTGCCTTTTGCATATTTACGATATAAATTGCCCAGTTTATGGTGTCATAGAGCTCGTATTTCATTTGTTTTGAAGAAAACTTCATGATAAAAAAGCTTCAAGAAAATTGTCTATGCCTCTCTTTCTCTCCCTTTTCATAAAAGAAACTAGTCTCAATAATACAATAAGCATTGCTCTATTGAACTCTCCATGCTCAATTATCACGATATAATCTAATTTCTCGCGTTTTTATAAGATTACCCTTGTTATCCTCGTTTAAAAAGGCTTAGACTAAGACAATCATAATTACATAAATACAAATAGAAAAAAGGGAGTGAATTATGTTTAATACACGGAAATTTTATATCAATGGTCTATGGGATGAACCAAGCACTCCTCACGATTTTGACGTCATTAATCCATCAACAGAGGAGACTTGTGCTGTCATTAGCCTTGGAAGTACAAAAGATGCCGATAAAGCAATTAATGCGGCTAAAGAAGCCTTTCAAAAATGGAAAACAACATCACCAAATGAGCGTCTTGGATTTGTTGAAAAAATTCTAGAGATTTACGAAAAACGTTCCAAAGACATGGCAAAAACCATTTCAATGGAAATGGGAGCACCAATTGATATGGCGCTTAATGCGCAAACTGCAACCGGAAGTTCCCATATTCGCAATTTTATCGAAGCTTATAAAGAGTTTTCGTTCCAAAAAACTTTAATAAAGGGAAATGAGCAAGCAATCCTTCACTACGATCCTATCGGCGTCGTAGGATTAATTACGCCATGGAATTGGCCCATGAATCAAGTAACTCTTAAAGTTATTCCTGCTCTCTTGGCTGGCTGTACCATGGTGTTAAAGCCCTCTGAAATTGCGCCTCTTTCTGCTATGCTTTTTGCTGAATTTTTAGATGAAGCCGCACTTCCAGCCGGTGTTTTTAATTTAATCAATGGTGATGGTGCAACTGTCGGCTCTTACCTCTCTGCACATCCAGATTTAGAAATGATCAGCTTTACTGGTTCAACTAGAGCAGGAAAAGATATTTCTAAAAATGCCAGCGCTACTTTAAAAAGAGTCTGTCTGGAACTTGGGGGAAAAGGAGCGAATATTATCTTTGCTGATGCCGACTCAGATGCTGTTCAACGTGGTGCACGACATTGCTTTTATAATAGTGGACAAAGTTGTAATGCACCAACTCGTATGCTTGTGGAACAGAGCATCTATGACAAAGCCGTGAAAATAGCCAAAGATATTGCAGAAACAACAAAAGTAGGACCAAACTGCCAAGAAGGAAATCATATTGGGCCCGTTGTTTCAAAAAAACAATATGATAAAATTCAAGATCTTATCCAATCGGGAATTGATGAAGGTGCAACTCTTGTTGCAGGCGGGACTGGTTCACCAAAAGGAATGGAACGCGGTTATTATGTCCGTCCAACAGTCTTTGCTGATGTAAAACCTCATATGCGTATTTTTAAAGAAGAAATCTTTGGTCCAGTTCTCTCGATTCTTTCTTTTAGTACAGAAGAAGAAGCCGTCGCTTTAGCGAATGAGACTGAGTATGGTCTTACAAACTATATTCAATCGCAAGATCGCGACAAATGTCGTCGTATTGCGGCACAAGTACGCTCTGGTATGGTAGAAGTTAATGGACATGGATTACCCAGTGGAAGCTACTTTGGAGGTGTAAAATTTTCTGGGCGCGCTCGTGAAGGAGGACATTGGGGAATTAAAGAATTTCTCGATAGTAAAGCAATTTCGTACTGGTAAAATCTTGTTAAAAACTTAATAGGAATCGTATGGTAATACAGAAAATAACGGATGGAGGTGCTCTTGGGCAACGTCTTGATCAGTGGCTCGCAAAACAATATCATGATGTGCTCTCACGTTCGCGTTTGCAAACCCTCATCCGTGAAGGCTGTCTTAAAATTGATGGTCAATTCATAAAGGAACCAAAAATAAAATTAAAACCTAACCAAATAATTGAATTGGAAATGCCGGACCTTCGTGATGCAGAACCTAGCGCTGAAGCCATTGCATTGGACATTCTTTTTGAAGATGATCATATCATTGTTATTAACAAACCAGCTGGTCTTGTTGTTCATCCTGGGAATGGAAATTGGACCGGTACATTGGTTAATGCCCTTATTTACCACTGTGGGAATAGTTTATCTGGTATAGGTGGTGTTAAACGCCCTGGCATTGTCCATCGTCTTGATAAAAATACAAGCGGTGTTATGGTTGTTGCAAAAAATGATCTAGCTCATAAAAGTCTCAGTGCTCAATTTTCTGATCATGGACGTACCTGCGCATTAGATCGACGCTACCATGCCTTGATTTGGGGAACACCTCAGCGCAATGTCTGGACAATTGATGCATCACTTGGCCGTTCGCCCCATAACCGGACAAAGCAAGCTGTCATCCATAACCAAAACCCTTATGCTCGTCATGCTGTTACACATGTTTCTCTGCTTGAAAAATATGGCTCTCATGCAGACTCAACATCTTTTGCTAGCCTTCTGGAATGTCGCTTAGAAACTGGACGCACCCATCAAATCCGTGTTCATATGACTCATATGGGGCATCCACTCATAGGCGATACAGTTTATGGAAACGCTTTTAAAACAAAATCAAACACATTCAACCCCACTATTAGAAATGCAATCGATCAATTCAACCGACATGCACTCCATGCTGCAAGTCTTACTTTGGAACATCCTTCTACCGGTAAAGTTATGTCGTTTTCCGCACCACTGCCTCAAGATATGGCTAAACTTATTAAGCTTTTAAAAAAAATGAATTGAAACTTTTCCCCTTCTCAAGATTTCACAATAAAATATCTTTTTTTGAACAAAATTGAAAAATATGCTAGAGTGAGGTTATGAGGATAGTTAGCTATCTAAAACATAGAATTTGCCTTATCAGGGAATTCAGATGAAAGGAGGGTGCTATATGGCCCATATGAATTTATTATCAGTAATGACAGGTGATGGTGGTTTAAACCGTTACTTGGAAGAAGTGCGTCGTTTTCCAATGCTTGAGCCAAAAGAAGAATATATGTTAGCTCAGCGTTACCGTGAGCATAATGATCTAAAAGCTGCGCATAGGCTAGTAACCAGCCATTTGCGTCTCGTAGCTAAAATCGCGATGGGATATCGGGGCTACGGACTTCCCATTGGGGAAGTCATTTCAGAAGGCAATGTTGGACTCATGCAAGCTGTTAAACGTTTCGAACCAGAGCGGGGTTTTCGTCTTGCAACCTATGCAATATGGTGGATTAAAGCGTCAATCCAAGAATATGTATTGCGCTCTTGGAGTTTGGTGAAAATGGGGACAACAGCTAATCAAAAGCGCTTGTTTTTCAACCTTCGTAAGTTAAAAAGTAAACTTCAAGCACTTGATAGTGGCGATCTCAATGCAGAACAAGTGAAAGAAATTGCAACCCAGTTGAATGTCACAGAAGATGAAGTTGTATCAATGAATCGTAGGCTTGGTGGTGACACTTCACTCAACGCACCAATTCGGACAAAAGAAGGAGAAAACAGCGAGTTACAAGATTGGTTGGTGGATGAATCTAACGATCAAGAACAAATTTTAATTGAAAAAAGTGAATTAGAAAATCGCCGTTCCATGCTCATAAATGCCATGGACAATCTCAATGAACGCGAAAAACGTATATTCAAAGCGCGTCGTTTAAATGATGTACCACTAACCCTAGAAGAACTCTCTGGTGAATTTAATATTAGTCGAGAACGAGTAAGACAAATTGAAATGCGTGCATTTGAAAAAGTACAAAACTCTATCAAAGATTCTACTTTATCTCAAAGTCAAGTGTAAAACCTAGAGTTAAGTATAAAGCCAATGGTTTGCACATTCTTTAAATGTGAAAATGAAAAAAAGCATGCCTTGGCTTTATACTTGTAAATTAGTCTATCGAATTCTTTACGTTATTGATATGTAAAGATTTAGTGAGTGTATTTGGTATATAATTGATAAAGACGGTCGTGGAAAATTCTTCACAGCCGTTTATTTTTTTGCATCTATGTTTTATTTTTTTGACCAAGAACTGTTAACTTATCTTGTTGTGCAAGCCATTGTCCAATAACTTCATTAAAAATAGACTTACCTGTTGGTCCTTTTGCAAAGGTTAATTCACTTATACGCCCATTTTTATCCGTTAACACCAAACGCATCCAATCTAATTCTCGCATCAATTGTAAATTTCGATCAAGAAATGGATGATTACCACTCAATGCGACAAGAAAAAAGTCATCGTTAATCTTTGCAGCAATGGTTCTTGTTAAAGCCTGTCCAATGGATTGTTCACTTGCTTTAAAGGTTAATGCTTGAACATTGCTTATAGATTTACCTGAAAATTTATCCGAAAGAATAAAAATAAGGTCCATAATATATGAAGCAGGAAATGACTGATCGGTATTACGACGTAAAATTAACCGCAATGATATCCCTTCATCAGGAATTGTTATATCACCTTGTATAGTTGTTTCTTCTGGAGACCCCTTCACTTGAGACTCTTTTATAAGCGTCCAGCGAGCACTTCCCGTTGCTATCTTTTCTGCATCATAATTTGTACGTGCTTGATAGAAAACAGCTTCACCTGATTTTTCAAGCGATTGCAAATTGCTATCAACAACTGTTGAGAGTACTTCTTCATCCGAAGAATCTATCGCTTGTTTTAAACCAACATCAATTTCACTTCCATCCTCTAATAAGCGTTGTGTTAACTTTCTCTTAATTGGAAATGCCTTTGGTACTCTGTGAGAAGCTTGAAGATTTTCTTCTAAAAACTGATAATCATTTGATACAAATACACGCTCACCAACAAAAAAAATACCAACAATTAAAACAACAAAACTAACAACAAAAACAGCACTTATCACAATACGCCTTTGCACTAACGATTTATTAGCACGACGTAAAGCCTGAGAAAAAATGTGCGAAACAATATGCGGATTATCTTCCTGCGAAGGAGAAATCTTTAACACACTGCTATTAACATGCTGAGAAGGCACATCAGCCTCCATATTAACAGGCTCTGCATCTGGTATATCTGATACACAAAGCTCAACAAATACCTTGTTATCCTTTGAACGTGTAACAAAATCCTGCTTTCTTTTTATGTTTACCTCTGACAATTCATTATTCTTTGGTAATATAGTTTTTTTTGTAACTTTCTTATCTTCATTTATATTTGTGGGATTCCACCCAATAACTGAAGAAAGCCGTTTCTTTTCAACTGCTAAATATTCTCCTTCAACAGTTGCAATAGAACTTTGAAGAATCTTTCTTTGTTCATCCGCTATTGCTTGTGGTATTTTTGCTGTTACAAATTGATGTTCTAGTGTTTCGGTAGCCCGCTTATAAATCCGCTTACGCACTTGTGGTGTAATATTATTTTGTGCATTAATTGTCTTTTTTAAGATTCCAACGAAATCTACCATTTCCTCTATAATCTCTCTTAAACTGAGAAAAAATCAATAGTAAAGCCAAAAAACTTTATTTTAGCCTTCTAAATTGGTTGCCATTTAATATTGGTACAACATAATGTAAAATGAATATGAAAAATAAACAATGCTATTTTGCACCTTTCTCTTACGTGCTCTTAAAAACTTTTTTGTAAAAAGATACAAAAATGAACAGAGAACATATATAGAAATCTAAAAACAATAATCAATTAACAAAGGGATCCGTAATAAGAATAGTATCTTCACGCTCTGGACTTGTGGATAATAAAGCCACTTTTGTATTAATCAGTTCTTCAATATAGCGTATATATTTAATAGCCTGCACTGGTAAATCTTCCCACCTCAATGCATGTGCTGTTTCTTTCTTCCAACCTTCTAATGTTGCATAAATAGGCTTCACCCGATCCTGAGCTCCCATGGAAGAAGGTAAATAATCAATCCTTTTACCATCAAGCTCATAACCAATACAAATTTTTATTTCATCCAAACCATCTAAAACATCAAGTTTTGTCAATGCTATACCTTGAACACCGCAAATTGTTACCATCTGACGTACTAAGACAGCATCAAACCAACCACATCGACGCTTTCGACCCGTTACAACACCAAATTCATGTCCACGCATTCCCAGAAATTCACCAATATCATTTATCTGCTCTGTCGGGAACGGCCCTTCTCCAACGCGTGTAGTATAAGCTTTTGCAATACCCAAAACATAATGAATTGCATCAGGTCCCATCCCCGAACCTATACATGCTTGCCCAGCAACTGTATTAGATGACGTTACATAAGGATAAGTTCCAAAATCATTATCTAATAAAGCACCTTGCGCACCTTCAAAAAGAATGTGTTTCCCTCCTCGATAACCTTCATCTAAAAGACGCCACGTACAATCCATAAAGGGCAAAATTTTATCCGCAACTTGCATCAATTCATCATAAAGCGCTTGAGAATCAATCTCTGCAACACCCATCCCACGACGCAAAGCATTATGATGCCTCAAAAGCCGCTCAATCTTAGCCATAAGTGTATCTTTTTCTGCTAAATCCATCACTCGGATAGCACGACGTCCCACCTTATCTTCATAAGCCGGTCCAATACCGCGCTTTGTTGTACCAATCTTTAAACCAGATAAACCGCTTTCTCGAATTGCATCAAGATCACGATGCAACGAAAGAATCAGAGGAGCATTTTCAGCAATACGCAAAATTTCTGGTGTGATTTTTACACCCTGATTACATAGTTTTTTTACTTCTGCAACAAAATGATGAGGGTCAACAACAACACCATTACCAATAATTGATAACTTGCCACGCACTAAACCAGACGGTAAAAGTGATAATTTATAACTGACTCCATCAACAACCAATGTGTGGCCAGCATTATGCCCCCCCTGATATCTTACCACGATATCTGCTCGCTCAGACAACCAATCTACAATTTTACCTTTGCCTTCATCACCCCATTGTGTACCGACAACAACTACATTGGCCATAACTTTCTCCGTCGTGTTTGGTCAAAAAAACCAGCATTCAAAAACAAACACTTCTTTATAACGAAACCTTAGAGCAAGTGCGACTCCTCATTTCAGATTTTTCTCAATCTTCAAGTGATTAAATTTTCAAATTTATGATAATAAAGATAAGCAAATACCAAAATATTTTAAATCTGTCATTTTTGCTACAAAAAGTAAAAAAATAGAGATTTTAATTTGTGCGTATCCAACACCTGACAGAGCATTTATTCCTCCTCTTAATCTTTTACAATTCATGTAATATTTAGAGGCTGTTTGTCTGATACAAGAATACGAAAAATCATCATAATCTTTCGTATCCTTTTTCTGTTTAAAAACACCCTGTGAAAATCACCAGTAATTATTTAAAGCTGTGCTTTTTCAACTTGGAACGCCCACTCAAGCCATTGTGTTAAAATTTCAAGATCGGAAGCCTCAATTGTTATACCCGCCCAAATTCGAAGCCCAGGAGGAGCATCGCGATACGAACCGATATCATAAGCAACCCCTTCCTCATCAAGACGCTTCACAACCGCTTTTATAAAAGATACTCGCTTTTCCGTATCCAAAGCAGTAATCACTGGATCCACAATATCTAAACAAATAGCGGTGTTAGAACGCACTTCAGGATCTTTTGCCAAATATTCTAACCATGGCGTTTTGCGAACAAAAGCATCAAGTACAGAAAAATTTTTCTCAACCCGTGCTCTTAATGCCGCTGCACCTCCTAGAGATTTTGCCCACTTCAACCCATCAAGGAAATCCTCAACACAAAGCATAGAAGGTGTATTGATGATCTTTCCTTTAAAAATATCTTCGTTCAATTTTCCATTTTTTGTCATATAGAAAAGTTGGGGCATAGGCCAAGCTGGAACATGATTCTCAAGCCTCTCAACAGCACGAGGACTTAAAATCACCATACCATGTGCAGCCTCGCCTCCCAAAACTTTCTGCCATGAAAAAGTAACAACATCTAATTTTGAAAAATCAAGATATTGCGCAAAAGCTGCCGATGTTGCATCACAAATGGTCAATCCAGCCCGCTTATGCGGAATGAAATCTGCATTAGGAATACGCACACCAGAAGTTGTCCCATTCCATGTAAAAACAACATCCCGATCAAAGTCAAGTTGTGTTAAATCTGGTATTTCACCATAAGGAGCTTCAAAACGACGCACATCAGAAAGCTTTAATTGCTCGACAACATCTTTATTCCACCCAAACCCAAAACTTTCCCACGCTGCCATATCAATGCCACGCTCACCTAATAGGGACCATAGAGCAGCCTCAACAGCACCGGTATCTGATCCTGGCATAATTCCTATACGATGATCAGAAGGAACCTCAAGAATCTCACGGGTTAAATTAACAACTTCAGCAAGTTTTAATTCTGCTTCTCTAGATCTATGCGAACGCCCAACTAATGCATTTTTAAGAACATCAAGAGTCCAACCAGGCCGTTTGCTACAAGGACCTGAAGAAAAATTAGTATTATTGGGACGATTACTTGGTTTTTGTAACATTATCATTATTTCTCCCCTTTTAGATGTTTTTCTTTCTTTATAAAGAAAAACAAATTATTATAAAGACTAATCAATAATCTTTTTAGAAAAAAGTCAAAAATATTGTCTATTATTGCGTATGCTTAAAATTCACGGAAACTTTATAAAAAATCTTTCTTAATCATGCTTCTCGATTGATTCTTTTAATTTTTTTCGTATCATCACCACAATAAGACAGCATTCTAATAACAATACACTAAAGTGTCCAATATACCTATCAAATTTATTTTATGATAAAGATTCATTGATAACGCTCTAGAATAGGGAGATAAACTTATTAAAAAATCAATTATTTTTCTTTTGATGACTGGACAGAGAAAATTTTAATGTTATAACCGCAAACGCTTTATATTTTTTAGAAGCATGCCCAGATAGCTCAGTTGGTAGAGCAGCGGACTGAAAATCCGCGTGTCCGTGGTTCGAATCCGCGTCTGGGCACCATTTTTTCTCTTTAACATATTGAAATATATAATTTTTTATTTGATTTTCTATTTTTTAGACCACCT